>CAHJWN010000010.1 GCA_903642265.1 Acidobacteriaceae bacterium
CATGCAGAGATTCTAGCCGGGTTGGTTCGTCATTGTGGTCAAGGATTCACTCCAATGGGCAAAGATGCAAGAAGCGGAGATCCTGGCTGCACTCAGAATGACGGCTTCACAAGATTTGCTCTATGGCAGCTGCGCTATGAAGGGCTGCAGACCCGATGTAGAGTCAGGTGACAGGAGTTTTATGGGTCTGCGTTTCAAGGTAGTTGTCGAGGCGATGTTAGCGGCCGTGCTTGTGCTCGCGCCGGGGGCGTTTAGTCTGGCGCAGGCAGGGCATGCGCATGCGGCGAAGCTGCCGCGGCGAATCCATCTGATTCTGAAGGATGGCAGCTATCAGGTGGTTCTAAGCTACGAGGTGGTGGGAAAGATCGTGCGGTATGTGAGTGCGGAGCGGTCGGGAGAAAAGGAAGAGGTTCCAGTCGAGCTGGTGGACCTTGATGCGACCCACAATTGGGAGAAGAACCCTACGCAGGTGACGGAGGATGAAGAGGGCAGGGCTCCGGCAATCGACCCGGAGTTGCTGAAAGAAGAAGAGGAGCGGACGGCACTGAGTCCAGCGGTTGAGCCTGATCTCAGGCTGCCGTTTGAGGACAGTGTGGTGGCGCTCGATGAATTCCATGGTGGGCCGGAGCTGGTTCCGCTGGTGCAGACGGATGGCGACCTGAACCATACGACCTCGCACAGCGTGGTGAAGAAGATCGTGAACCCGAGGGCGGCGGCGCACGAGGTGATCGTGCTGAAGGGCGTGAAGAGCTACGTGCAGCTACATGTAAATACGCCGGTGTTTTTTGTGAGGGTGGGCGAGGCGGCGTCAATGGGGAGCGCTCCGCTGGTGGTGGATACGCATGGGGCATCGAGCGCGAACAAGGATGTTGCTGACACGGCTGCTGACAGCAGGTACGTGGTGGTGCGAACGGATGTGCGCGTGGATGCACGGGTGATCCGAAGCTTTCAGATCGCGGGGCTGGGTGAAGGCAGAACGATCGACGATGTGGTTGAGATGAAGCAGGAGACGCTTCGCGGAGGACACTGGCTGAAGCTGACTCCAGAGCGGCTGTTGGATTTTGGGGAGTATGCGGTGATGGAAGTGGTCTCAGACAAGGAGATCAACACGGCTGTATGGGACTTCGGGGTGCATCCGGCTGCTCCGGAGAACAGGGATGTGCTGAAGCCGGAGCCGAAGAAGCGGCTGGATCTCGAGCGCCGGAAGCGGGTTGAGTAAGGGCGCTTTCGCGGAGGATCGGGGTAGAGAGGTTCAGGCGCAAAAACTTCGCGGGTGCTTCGCTGCGCTCGTAACAATGGCACGTATTGGGTGGAATGGTTGCACCCCTGGGGGACAGCGTTCGTGCTCTGCACGAAAGGCCATCTTAGGCACGATGAAGCTGCGCCGAAGATGGAGCACCCGCGTATTGGTGCTCGGCAAATTGGGAGACGTCGCGCGTGGTCTTGGCTGCGAGAGGATGATGGAGCCAGCGAAGCCAGGATGAAAGGACTTCTCGGTTGGGTCAGAATGAGCGGCTGATGCTAGGTTTTCGAGTCGTCCATCGGCTAGGATGACTTCAAAAAATCAACGTGGCATTTACGAGCGACCGCGTGGATTGGACTAGCCTGTCTTGGGGCGATTCATCATCAACGGGGTCGGCATCGGCGGGTTCATGATGAGGCCTCGTCCAGCAACGGCGACATTGTCGCGGGAGGAATTCTTTACCTCGTACATCATCTTGTCTGCGGAGCGGAGAATGGCCGGTACGGAGTTGCCGTCTTCAGGATAGGTAGCAAGGCCGAAGCTGCCGGTGCAGTACAGCGAGAGTCCTCGGCTTTCGAGGAACCGGGCGTTGCGGAGACGCTTGCAGACTTCGATTGTGGCAGCCATGGCTGCGTCCTTGCCGACGCCGGGGAGCAGTGCAACAAATTCGTCGCCGCCGTACCGATAAGCGGAGTTCTCAGGACCAATGCAGCGTTTCAGCAGATCGCCGATCTCTGCAAGCAGGGCGCTGCCGATAAGGTGACCATGAGTATCGTTCACACTTTTGAAGCGGTCAAGATCCACGAATAGAAGACTAAACTGGCTCCGAGCACCATGGCCGGCAAGCTTCACCTGCTCTTCGAGCGAGACATAGAGATGGCGGGCGTTGTACAGGCCGGTGCAGTCGTCGGTGATGGTGAGTTCCTGGATGAGGTTCATCGAACGCGCATTCTGGATAGCGATGGCGGCATAATCGCACAGAATGCGTAAGAACGAGATGGAAAACTCGCTCATTAAATCGAGCTTGCTGTTGAGCAGTTGAATGACGCCGAGGGTGCGATTGTTGGCACGTACCGGAAGACAGGCAATTGACTGAATATTGAGCTCGGGATGATTGCGCGAGAAATTTAGCCAGTGGGGATCGAGAGCGACATCCGGCACGACGAGGGTATTGCCTGTAGCTGCAACCCATCCCGCTACGCCTTCGCCGAGCGGAACACGCAGACCTTTGAGAGTCTGCTCGTTTTCACCGACTGCTATGGCATAGTAAAGCTCATTTGTGGCTTCATCGACCATCATGAGAGACCAGCGCTCGGGACCAAAGAACGAAGCCATCTTGTTCATGATGGTGTGGAGGATCTCGTCCAGCTCGAGCGAAGAAGTGAGTGCGCGCGCAACATCATGAAAGACCCGCAGATGATCCATCTGGGAGCTATCTATCGCTTCGAAGTTACGCTTACCGCCTAGAAAGCCTCTCACGTATGCTCCAATCTTAAACCGAATGAGCAATTTGTTCGAATGCGTAACGCGCTAAATGGCACCAAAGATGTACGAGGGCAATTCTCTCAGTGTCGCGTTGCGACTACCCACCAATGTGTACCATGCTTCGCGAAGGCTTCTGGAAACCCGTCTCTCCGATGTGGTGGCGAGCTTCCTTGTACGAGATTACGTGACGGATGTACGCTGCGAGCTCCTCATCGGATTGGCCCTGGAGTAATTTTCCGTGAAGATTGTAATCAGTTTGCGAGAAGAGGCAGGTGCGTATCTTACCGTCGGAGGTAAGCCTCACACGGCTACAATGACCGCAGAAGGGTCGTGAGACTGGAGCGATGATGCCAATTTCGCCTACTCCGTCGTCGAAGGTGAAGCGGCGGGCAGTCTCGCTGGCCGCATTGGGTGCAAGGTCGATCAAGGGCCGGTAGGCATTAAGACGGCCGACTATCTCATCCATTGGCACAACAGTTTCAGGAGCCCAGGTGCGGGATCCGGGCGCGGACGATGGTTCTTCGAGCGGCATCCATTCGATGAAACGCACTATGACGTTTTCACGTCTTGAGAAATCGGCAAAGCGCTCGATCTGATCGTCGTTAAAGCCACGGAGTAAAACACAATTGACTTTTACGGGGCCAAGACCGGCGTCGCGAGCCGCACGGATTCCGGCCAGGACCTTGTCGAAGCTACGCGGCACGCGGGTAATGCGCGAGAAGGTGTCTGAGTCGACGGCGTCCATGCTGACGGTGACCCGGTTCAGACCCGCAGCCTTGAGCGGAGCCGCGAGCTTTTCGAGAAGATGGCCGTTGGTAGTCAAGGCAATGTCAAGCGAGCGCTCAGAATAGGCCGGACGACTAGAGGCGAGTTCAGCGACCATGTCTACGAGACCAGTGCGAAGGAGCGGCTCCCCGCCGGTCAAGCGAATCTTTTCGATTCCGAGCGAGACAAAGATGCGGATCATGCGAAGGTAGTGCTCGATAGGTAACTCGGAGAAGCTAATGGCTTCCTCGCCGGTACGGCAGTAAACGCATTTGTAGTTGCAACGATCGGTTACAGAGATGCGAAGGTCAGTGATTGCACGACCGTGACTGTCGCGAAGACGACCTTCTTCGTTCACGGCGGCGTAATTACCGGAGAAGAACGGCATTGGTGGAGCAATCGAGATAAGGGGGGCACTCGCCATCATTTGGTTAGATGCCCTTCACGGATGATGGATACAGCCGTGGGTCTCTGGATTGATCTTGCCTCAAAACTAAGTGGAATGTATCGGCGGTGGAGTGAGGATAACCTATGTCTTGGAAATTAGACATAGGTTATTGAAGACTACGCGTGCTAAGTACGTTACGCTTTGGCGGCCAGTATGGCTTTCGTGAGGGCCGGAACGATTTCGAAAAGGTCCCCGACGATGCCGATGTCCGCCACTTCGAAGATGGGGGCATTTTCATCCTTGTTAATGGCGATGATGGATCTTGAGCCTTTCATGCCAACAAGATGCTGAATCGCTCCGGAGATGCCAACGGCGAGGTAAAGCTTGGGGGTGACGGTCTGGCCAGAGCTGCCGACCTGGCGCTCCATGGGAAGCCAGCCGTTGTCACAGATGGGGCGTGAGGCGGCGAGTTCCGCACCGAGAGCGGTTGCAAGCTCTTCGATAATCGGAATGTTGTCCTGATCGCCGATGCCGCGACCAACGGAGACGATGATTGGCGCGGCGGTGAGGTCGACTGTGCTGGCGGACTCGCGGAAACGTTCGCCGGGCTGGTTGCGAATCTGAGAGGCTTCAAGGTTAGGCGTAATGGTTGCCATGGAGGCAGTTCCGGTGGTGAGAGCGTCCCCGCGGAAGGTTCCGGCCTGGATGGAGATAAAAGTGGGCGCGTGGGCGCACTGCTTGTAGTCAGCGTTGAGCTTGCCCTGGAGCAGCTGCCGGACGAAGACGGGAGTTCCGGAATCCTGTGCGTGGATGGCGACGACATCCGAGATGAGGACGCGACGAAAGCGGGTGGCGAGAGCCGGTGCAAAATCGCGGACCTGGTAGGTGTGGGGGAAGACGACGTACTGCGGAGCGATCTGCTTGACGAGCTGTTCGAGTGCGATGACGTAGGCGTCGGAGGTGTAGTCGGCGAGCAGCGCGTGATCGAGAAGGAAGACCTTTTCGAGCTGCTTGCTGGTAATGTCGGCTGCGAGCGGCACAATGGCGCTGCCTATTCCGACGATTGCTGCGGAGCAGGTGGTACCAGCCATGGCGGCCAGCTGCTGGCCGGCGGCGAGAGCTTCGAAGCTCATCCGGTTCCAGATGCCGGCGCGTTGTTCAAGGACAACAAGTACTCCGCTCATATCACCCTCACTTCGAATTTCAGTTTTTCAACGAGCTGCGCGGCGATCTGCTCGGGTGTGCCGATGAGCATGGTGGTCTGCTTCTGCTTTTCGGGAAGGTAGACGCGGGTGAGTTCAAGGGCAGTTTCTGAAGCGGGGCCGGCGGCGACGGTGTTCGTCTCTTTAGACTTGGCTTTCTTGATGCCCATGAGTGTGGCGTAGCGGAGCTTGTTGCCGCCGGATTGAATGGTGAGCAGAGCGGGAAGGGGAATGTCGACATGCTGGAACCAGCCGTCCTCTAGCTCGCGCTTAACGCGAATACCGCCACTGGCTTTTTCGACCTGCATGATGATGGTAGCGTGCGGGATGCCAAGAAGTTCGGCGAGCACAACGCCGGTCTGGCCGAGGCCGAGATCATCAGACTGGAGGCCGGTAAGGATGAGGTCAGGGGCCTCGGATTTGATGGCGGAGGCGAGGAGCTCGGCGATGCTGAGCGTGTCGCGGTGGGCGAGGTCATCGGCTTCGATATGGATGGCGCGGTCGGCGCCCTTGGCAAGGGCCTCGCGGAGAGTGCTGGCGACGCGTTCGGGTCCGGCGCAGAGGACGATTACTTCTCCGCCGTTCTTTTCTTTCAGCTGGAGCGCCTCTTCGAGAGCGTAGGCATCAGGCTCGTTGATGGTGTAGTTGAGGTCGTCCTCGTCGATCCATCTGCTGTCCGGCGCGATATGAATCTGCGCGTCGCGTTCGGGAACCTGCTTGATCGCTACGATGATCTTCATGCTGTGTAGAACTCCCATGAGCGGCAAATGAATGCTCATTCAGTGGGAGAGTTTAGCCTAATGAAGGGTGGTTTGGCGAGACCTTATCCGGCCTCTGTTGAAAGCCTCGTCAAGAGCGTGTCACTGTATTGCTGTTGTGCGTGCCGGTCTTCGGCAGGGCACGCGCGGTGAGTTGGGCTATGTCATAGAGCTGCGGTGGGGTGTCGGTTACGGCCGAGAGCGCATCGCGAAACATGGTGTTGCAGAAGGGACAGGCGGTGCCAACGGTGGAAGCTCCAGTGTCGGCGAGTTCTTTTGCACGGACGTGACTGACGCGGTCGCCGGACTCTTCGCCGAGGAAGGCAAGTCCCCCGCCTGCTCCACAGCAGAAGCTGCGTTCGTGGCTGCGAGGAGCTTCAACGAGCGGGCCGGCGAGCGCTACGAGCTCGCGGGGCTGCTCGTAGACGTCGCGGTAACGGCCGAGATAACAGGGGTCGTGGTAGACGATGTCACCCCCGTCTGATTGCCTGGGTAGGCGGTCTTTGTGGCGGGCCATGAACTCCGAGTGGTGTTCGATTTCAGGAGCGATGCCGTACTCGCGCCAATCATTTGAGATGGTGCGGACACAGTGCGGGCAGATGGCGACGATCTTCTGGACCTTTGCGGTGGCGAGGGCCTTGAGGCCGTTTTCAGCAAGAGTCTGGAAGACAAGGTCGTTGCCGAGACGGCGAGCGGGGTCGCCGGTACACTTCTCTTTCTTGAGAACGCCAAAGGTGGTGCCGAGATAGTCCATAACGCGGGCAAAGTCGGCGATGATTTCGCGGCCTTTCGGATCGTAGCCGCCCATGCACCCGAGCCAGAGGCAGTACTCCTGGGTGCCATCGAAGATGGGGAAGCCTTGTTTGGCGATGAATTTATCCCGTTCGGTTACGCTGAGGCCGAGGGCGTTGCCGTTCTTTTCAAGGGCCAGGAAGAGCTTGGTGCCGTAGGTGTCTTCCCAGGCTCCGGTGTTGGTTGCCCCGCGGCGCAGGCCAACGATTATCGGAAGATGCTGGATGCCTACCGGGCATTGGAACTCGCAGGCGCCGCAGGTGGTGCATTGAAAGGCCGCTTCCATCGAGAGGTAATTGGCCGGTGGGTTGTCAGGCGATTCTGCAGGACTCTCGACGAGCAAAGGCGAATCGGAGTTGGCGCCGAAGGTATTGAGATAGGTGCGGGTGCCGAGGATGATTTCCTTGGGGTTTAAAACCTTGCCGGTTGTAGCAGCGGGGCAATGTTCTGTACAGCGGCCGCACTCAACGCAACTGTAGGCCTGGAGCGCGACGAGTTGCGTGACGTCTTTGCCGGTCACCAGACCGAAGTCTTCGTCGCCCTCAGCAGTGGACAGCGGCGGAATCTTCGAAAAGCCGTCGCGTTTCAGGAAGACGGTAAGTGGGCTGAGAATGAGGTGCAGGTGCTTGGTATGCGGAATCAGGGGAAGGAAGATAAGCAGGGCAAGGGTGTGCGTCCACCAGAGCGCCTTCACTGTAACGCTGCCATCCGGCGCGAAGAAGGCGGCGAGGTAAGTGACCATCAGCAGGAAGATGAGGAAGGAGATGAAGCCCGATTCGTAGGAGACTTTCTTGCCAAGCCAGACGGGACGGACAAGGAATCTCCGCACAAAAAGTCCGGCGATGGAGATGGCGACGAGCAGCGCCCAAAGTCCAGCGAAGATGAAGTAGAAGCGGCCAATAAGGCTTGCGGGTGGCAGAAAGCCAAGCGTTAGGCCGACGGCAAAGTGGTTGAGGCTGACCAGGGCGAAAGCGAGGAAGCCCCAGAAGACAAAAGCGTGGGCGATCCCCGGGGCGGGACGCTGCCCGACGACCTTGGCCTGGCAAAGGACCTCCCAGAAGAAGTCCCATACGCGGCGGCCGAGGGGATGGATGGAGAAGTCGGCGTCTTTTTTGGAGCGAAGGATGGTGCGGAGGATGGGGCCGAAGCGATAGAAGAAGAGTCCGCTCGAGGCAAGTATGCAAATGGCCAAAAGAACGGTCTCAAGCGCTGAAAAGCGTGTGGGCTCGGCGAATTTGCCGGGGAGAAAGGCCGCGAAGGGTATACGCCAACCTCCTGCTGGGATCCCAAGTAACTTGACAGGAGCATTTCGAAGCGGGGTGACACTTGACGTTACGACGTGTACGGCGGAGATCCAGATCATCCGAAGCCATCCCTCCGAGCGACACCTAGGGGGCGGCGCTGGTATGGCAACGACTCTAGCAGGAGGGGTGGATGTTGGTCAGTAGTTGCGCTAATTCGCTTCTATGGACGGGTCGCGAGATCGAGCCGAATTCAATGACCCTTCGCTTCGCCTCAAACGAGACCCTGGAACAATGTGCCTGACAATCGACAGCGGCAACCATGAGCCTACTAATGTGATGATTTAGAAGGATGTGCCTAGTAGCTGATGAACTCGGTGCTGCCGCGACGCAGGACAAGGCCCCGTAGACCGAAGAAGGCAGCCAGCAGCAGCGTGATCGCGTTCCAGTATGCGACGGGATGCATCCAGCCTGGAGAGTAGGTGAGGTCCTGACCTGTCCACAACGAAAGCAGCGTAGAGACAACGACGCACTGCAGGCAGAGTATCAGGAAAAGCTGACCGCGGCGTCGCCGCTTGTCCAGCAACTCTACTTCGTCCGGTGTGAGGTTCCGTTCGGCGGGGCTGAGCAGCATGTTGGCCATCGGTCTTGGTCTCTCCTGCGTGTGGTCGGTACTCACTTATTAAATCACAGGTTAGCGTGAGGGTCGATGATTGGGCGCATCGTGCGTCGATTTGGGAGTGTTGATCAAACCCCACATCTTTAACTCAAGATGTGGGGCAGCCGAATAAGCAAATTCATTCTGGGAAAGACAAATAGGTTCGAGGGGTCTAGATGAAGGCGACGGACTGGATGCTGGTGACGTCGAAGCGCTTGCGGCAGCGGATGTTCTTGCAGCCGACGAGGTCATCGCGTCGCACCATGTAGCTTTGGGCCTTGGCGAAGCGGGCACGGTCGCGATCGTCGGCTCCGCGGGGGAGTTGGGCCTTCTTGCGGCGGACGAGCCAGCTTACTTCGTACTCGCCGGGCTGACCGCAGTGCGGGCAGGTCATGGTGTGGGTGCGCTGCTCGGGCCGTTCGTCAAAAAAATCACGTTCTTCCATGCGTGGGTGTCCTCCCCTTGAACCAACTACAGTTACTCTGCGGCAAGCGTTTTACCGCGCCTTGAATATCTTAGGCCTTGTGTGCGCGGGAGTGAAGTAGGGGATAATGGCCACACTGCTGAAAGAAAATTCCTATGAAGAAGGCAAAAAAGAGGGTGTTCTCGGTAGTTAAGGCGATCAAGTCCAATGCGCGTGACCGCGTCGGTTCGCCTCCCCCGGAAAAGGTGCTGCCGGACCCCAAGCAGAAGGCAGCTGCAAATCCGAAGCACAAAGAAACGTTGGCGGACTTGCTGCAAAAGCGTAATGGTGATGAGTAGCCCGATAGCAAAATTCGTTAAGGGCATCGGCTCCAGCCGTGCCGAAAGTGATGCATCCCAACGCGCGGCTTCAGCCGCAGAGGTACGTCCATGAAGACTGTTCGAATCATCGCCGCTACTCTTTTCGCAACCGCCCTGTCCACAACCAGCCTTATGGCGGGCGCGCAGACGATCCAGGTCAACAAGGACAATCGAACGATTGCGATTACAACCACAGACGAGGCGCAGGCGGTGGCGGACCAGGCTAAGGTGTCGATCGGCTTCACGACCTATGGGGGGGATCAGGACGGAACCTATGCCGACGCTTCGAAGATATCGAACGCAATAATGAAGTCGTTGAACGATGCGGGTGTGAAGGCCGAGGCGATCGAGAGCACGGAGCAAAATCTTACGGCCATCGACGATAACGATAAAGTCCGTTACAGCAAGGGGATTCGATTTGTGGCTTCGCAGGGATGGACGGTAACCGTGCCGGCCGGCGCAGCGGCTGAGACATTGCACGTTGCTGTGACAGCTGGAGCAAACAACAGCGGAAACATTGACTGGGAGATGGTGGACGATTCGAAGCTGGAGAGCGATGCGGCGGAAAAAGCGCTGATTCATGCAAGGCACATTGCGGAGCAGATGACCAAGGGGCTGAATGTGACTCTTGGGTCGCTTGTTTATGCGAGCAACCAGACGCCGCCGCGCGACGGGCCAATGCAGTTGGACCGGCCCGTCCCCTTCGCCATGATGAAAGCAAGGCAACCGCCGAAGCCGCTAGCGATCAGCGCGGCAAAGATATCGAGGTCGGCGACGGTGTATGCGGTGTTTTCGCTGCAGTAGAGCACATCCGATAAGCTGGACGTATGAATCTGGAAGTAGCACTCGCGCTGTTTGAGTTTGTGGTTCTGTTGCTGGCGATATCGATACACGACTCGGCGCAGGCGTGGATGGCGGCGCGGCTGGGTGATCCGACGGCGAAGATGCTGGGGCGGATCAGCTTGAATCCGATGAAGCATTACGACATTCTGGGGACGCTGGTCTGGCCGGCGATTCTGCTGTTCCAAAGTCCGCTGGTGCTGGGCTGGGGCAAGCCAATACCGATTACGACGCGCAACCTGAAGCGCTACAAGGATGAGATGTTCATCTACTTGACCGGGCCGATTGCGCATCTGCTCGCGGCGGGTGTGTGCCTTATGGTGCTGGTGGTGATGAAGCACACTGTTCCTGGTGCGGCCACTTCGATCGGGATTGCGTCCCGCCTGGCGTTTCGCGATCCCATGGTGTCGACGCTTGATCTGCCGGCCATCTTTCCCGTGCTGTTGTTCTTCTACTACGGGATCCTGGTGAACCTGCTGCTGTTTGCGTTCAACCTGGTGCCTCTGCCCGCTCTTGATGGCGGAAAGGTTTTGCGATATTTTCTGCCGTACAACGCGCAGAAGACGTTCGACAACATGAGTTTCTATTTGATGATCGGGTTCTTTTTCCTTGGGTTTCGGATCATCTTTTTTATCCTTGGTCCGCTGCTGGCGATCTTCAACGGCATACTGAACGCTCTGTAGTGACGGGACCTGCCAGCAACGCCGTCATTTAGCATGGATGGTTGAGGCTTCTTGGCAGGGAATGACTGATCCGGACGTGAGTTTAGAGCACAGTGCAGGAAAGACACTTGAGCGGCCGCGCGTGTTGAGCGGCATGCGGCCGACCGGCAGACTGCATCTCGGCAATTACATGGGAGCGCTGTACAACTGGGTGAAGCTGCAGCATGAGTATGAATGCTACTTCTTTATCGCGGACTGGCATGCGCTGACGACGGATTATGCAGACCCTTCGCGTTTGAAGCAGAACGTCTATGATCTCGCGCTCGACTTTCTAGCTGGAGGACTCGATCCCGATCATTGCACGATCTTCGTACAGTCACATGTTCCGCAACATGCAGAGTTGAATCTTCTGTTCAGCATGTTCACGCCCTTGAGCCTGCTTGAGCGAGTGCCTACTTATAAGGATCAGCAGGAGCAATTGCGCGAAAAGGATCTGGCGACTTATGGATTTTTGGGTTATCCGTTGCTGCAGTCAGCAGACATTCTCCTCTACAAGCCAGATTATGTTCCCGTAGGTCAAGACCAGGAATCCCATGTCGAGCTAACCAGAGAAGTGGCCCGCAAGTTCAATTTCTTATACGGGCCAAAAGGCACCCCCAGTGTTACGCCCGATAACAATTCGTTCAATCAGAATGATGTGGACTACGCAAGAAACATTGACGATCTTTTGCACACCAGGACCATTCTTCCTGATCCGCAGGTCCTCCTAACTCCTTCTCCGAAGCTTCCAGGCATCGATGGTCGCAAAATGTCCAAAAGTTATGGCAATGCGATCCTGATGACCGACCCATTCTCCGTCGTGATGGAGAAGACGCACAGCATGAGCAACGGGGGGCAGCGGCCAACACAATACGATCCAGGCAATCCTGAGATTTGCCCTGTTGGCGATCTGCATCGCATCTTTTCTGAACCATCTGTAGATGCGCATATCAGGACTGGCTGTCTGACAGCCACTATCCGTTGCGACGAATGCAAGCACCTGCTTGGCTCGGCAATTGGCAGTAAAACTCACGGCATCCTGGATCGCCGTTTGAGACTAGAGGAAGACCCCGACCGGGTATGGGGGATTCTCGAAGAGGGGACTAGGAACGCGACAAGACGAGCAGAAGAAACGATGCGAGAGATCCGCAACGTGACTGGTTTGTCTAGAGATCGCTCAGGCGTTCGCGTCGCAACTCCAACCTACGGTCCTGGTTCACAGACAAATGTTCGTGATCTGACCATTATGAAGGCATGGTGGGACCTCGACTCGCCGACTTTGCTGCGCAACATGCGCGAGCAATGGCGGGCCGACCTTGTGCCGACAGAAACGGCACTGAAGAAAGACACGGAAGGAGTTTGGCTGACCAGAAACAACCGGCGCGTCTTCTCGACTGCATCGACCGAACACGAAGGCGTAGATGGTCTATGGAAGTTCTCGGTCAAGCCGAAATCATACGAAATCCTTGTTCTTCTGTGCTGGGGAAAGGACTTTCTGATGCATGACTTCGTGGTTCCGCAAAAGCTTTACGTCAGTCAGTGGACTGCTGCAAAGAAAGCGGCAGGAAAGAACGACATCCTCTTCTCTGTTGAGCGTGAAGACGGCCGATACGCCCTTCGCCTGCCTCTCTCGGAAGCGATTGACATTACCGCTACAGAATCAGACTACGCAATCCTTGGTACATAGACCCACATCATGGCTGAAGAGATAGACACCACCAACATCGAAGCGGCGCCAGCTGGACCAAACGAATCGGCCGGAAGCTCGGAACCGTTTGTGTTAGAGCCAAGGCCGGTGGCTGAGCCTGCTCCAGAGCCAAGGAAGAGCGCCTCCGCAAAGGATGCGGCCAGGGAAGAGGCTTCGCAATCCCCATTTTCGGTGACCGTGGGGCAGGTGTATGACGGCCCATTTGACCTGCTGCTCGATCTGATTCGCAAGCAAAATATAGATATCTACGACATACCGATTGCGCGGATTACGTCTCAGTTCCTGGAATACACGCACCATCTGAAGCAGACGGATGTGGATGCGGCGGGTGAATTTATCTACATGGCTTCGCTGCTGATCCATATCAAGAGCAAGACGCTGCTGCCGCGCGACCCAAGTGATGTTGCGGGCGCTGACTCTGAAGACCCGCGGCGGGAACTGGTGGAGCGGCTGCTGGAGCATGAGCGGTTCAAGGCAGCAGCCCAGATGCTGATGCAGAAGCAGCAGATTGAAGAGGCGACGTGGTCGAACCCGGGGATGCGCGAATTTCGCGATGATGCGGGGACGGAGCGCGAGATTGCCGCCGACACGGTTGACCTGGTCCGGGTATTTCAGGATGTGCTGAGCCGCCTTCGGGAAAGGCCGGTGCTGAACGTCGATGAAGAGTCTGTGACGGTGGCCCAGATGATCGACTATGTAAAGCGCCGTCTGCTGATGGAGGACAAGCCCGTTTCATTGAGACGGTTGCTCCAGAAGACACATACCGAGAGAGCAGTGATATGCATGTTTTTAGCGATGCTGGAGCTGGTGCGATTGCAGGCAGTGCTGCTGCATCAGCAGGCGGTGATGGGGGACATCTTGATCAAGAAGACTGACAATTTCGATTCGGTCTTTGAAGACCAGGCGCAGGCAAGGGATGACTGGCAGTAGGAAAGGGTTCTTCGCATCCACCGCAATGAAGCTGCGGTGGGTTGCCGCCTTCAGGTTCGTGACTGAGTGAAGATCCCACATCTCAGAATCGAGATGTGGGGCACCCAGGCTTCGAAGGTAGAAGACTACTTGGTGATCTTGACGTAGCGGTCGGTGGTTTCCCAACGGATGTGGAGCTCAGTGCTGGTGGGCGTTGAGTGCTCGAAGGTGAGTGACATGACTTCCTGTGGCGAGGAGACGGGCTTCGACATCATCGGGACGCGGCCGAGGTCCTGGTCCATGCTGTACTCGGTGCCCCACTGTCCAGTCTGTTTGTTAATGATGAGGAGCCACTTGTCTGCGCCCGGCAGAGAGTAGATGGTGTGGGTGCCTGCGGGCACGAGCAGGTCCCCAAAGTGCAGGTCGGCGGAGGTGGTGAGGGTCGTGGCTGGGTTCGCGCCGGTGCGCCAGACCTGTCCGTAAGGTACGAGGCCGCCCATGATCTTGCGGCCGCGCATCGACGGCTTGTTGTAGGCAATGTTGATCTTGGCATCGCCCAGAGTTGCCGAGACGGTTGCGGCTGGGCTCGGCAGCGGCTTCTTACTGTCAGGCTTCATGTTGTCCATCTGGGCAAAGCTGATTGCAGGCAGGGCGAAGGTGGCGGTGGCGAGGAGCAGGGTACAGGCGGCTTTGCGCAGGAACATAGTGAGGTGTCTCGCTTTCTTGTAACGTTCTGATGGTCGAGGCTGGAGCACCCCGTGTCAACCACGGGTGTGTGCAGGATGGAAGAGCGGAACGCGTCGTGCTAGGCTTAAGCTATGCACCCGTAGCTCAGCTGGATAGAGCGGCAGCCTCCGAAGCTGTAGGTCAGAAGTTCGAATCTTCTCGGGTGCACCATCTCCCCCTTACATCTGTATGAAGTCAACCTTCGATTCCGATCTTTTGCGGGCTTGCCAAGGATTGGGTCGAGGATAGCTACGTCAGGATGCAGTATCGAGCTTGGGCTCTGCGATGGCCGGCACAGCCTTTAGCTGGCGGGGACGAATCTTTGCGGGCACGCCGATCGCAATGGAGTTGGATGGGACGTCCGTGATGACGACGGCGTTTGCGCCAATGGCCACATCGTCGCCGATGTGAATGGGACCGAGAATTTTTGCTCCTGCTCCGATGTCGCAGCGATGGCCGATCACGGGCGAGCCGCGCTGCAGGCGATGGCGGAGGCCTATCGTGACGCCATTGCGGAGGACGACGTCGTCGCCAAGAACGGCATCGCCGGAGATGACGATGTCGAAGGCATGCTCGATAATCAGGCGCCGACCTACAACTGCTTCGCAGGGGAGTTCGACGCCGGTGACCATCTCGCTAAAAACTTTCAGGAGTTTGTAGAGGAGTGAGAATGGCTTGCGCAGGAGCGGCGGCTTGATGGTGTACCGCCACTGGCCGAACCGATAGGTTGCCATGGCCCAGAGGCCGCGGTTGCCGATGTTGCCGTGATAGGTGGCCCAGTCTTCTCTGAAGTCTTTGAACATGGCGGTTTAAGCTTACGTCGTAGTTTTGTATTCCTTACGTCGTAGTTTTGTATTCAATGATGGCGGCGTTGCCGCCTTGCCTGCGCTGCTTGCGGTAACGAATCTGGCCGAAGAGAATGGGAATTTGCTGCAGGTGTGAGTGCAGGCTGTACGCGATGATGAGCTTAATTGAACTGGCGCGATGGCGTGTTTTCAGGGCGGTTCGCGCAAAGAGGGCGAAAGCCGCAAGCAGGAAAAACGCAAGAGGCATGATCGAGTGGACCAGGATGGAAATGAAGACCGCGAGGATCGGTCCCCACCACCAGAAGATGCCACGGACAATGTTGCTCCTGCTTTCTGCAAGCCAGAGCGGATCGGTGGTCGTGGCGTACTTGCTGGAGATCTCGGCGTACGCATAACCCGTGCGAACGGAGCGGCGCCAGTATTGGTTGAAGGTAAACATAGCTAGGTCGTGGAGGGTCATCGGCTCGTCCACATGAACGATGCGGTTGCCCAGACCGCGCATACGGCGGCAGAGATCCGGCTCTTCGCCGGCGATGAGAAGCGGATTGTAGCCGCCTACTGAGCTGAGGGCTTCGCGACGGACGAGGGCGTCACCGCCAAAGAAGAGCGAGTCGCCGGGCGCGGCATTCCAGTCGAGATCAAAAATCGCATTGTAAATGGAGTCGGCGGTTCGGGTCTCGCGGCGGTTGCCATATACGCCGGCAATCAGTTTGGTGTGCTCAGGGTCGTTGTCTGATGAATTCTGCAAGTGTGCGACGGCTCGTGAGACGAAGTCGGCATGGAGAAGGGTGTCGCCATCAAGAAAGAGCACGAACGGTGCCTGGGTATGTGTCCAGCCGGCATTGCGGCCGCGGGCTGCGGTGGTTGGTCCGGTAAGGACGATGGTTGTCACGCCCATGTTTCTTGCGAGCTCGACGGAGTCATCAGTCGAGGATGAATCGACGTAAATGACCTCGACCAGCTCGCGGGGATAGTTCATGGTAAGAACAGAAGTGAGGCATGCGCGCAGGCGCTCGCCTTCGTTGCGGCCGATGATGACCACCGCGATGGCCGGCAGGACGAGGGCTGCGGCGCTGTCACTCATATCGTGCCATTTTGCTGCGAGTCTTGCGCTTGACCGAAGAAGTAGGCGACACGGCGGGCTACGAGTTCGGGTTCCATCTCGGGGTCGAAGCCGGAGCCGCGGCGGGCGATCATGTCGGCCCATGGGAGGGTCGCAGAGAGAGCAACACGGCGCGCGAGCAGGTCGTCGACAGTACAGATAAACTTCGCTGGAATGCCACCGACAACTGAATTCTCAGGCACATCTTTGACGACAACAGCACCCGCGGCGACGATCACGTTTGAGCCAATCGTGACGTTGGCCATGATAATCGCGTTGTAACCAATGAAGACGTTGTCCTTGATCCGCACAGGACCGACGGTCTCAACAGCTGTGCCGTAAGCAAGGTTGAGCATGGCATCGGATCCGTCATGACCAAGGATGGTGCAGCTCGAAAACTGGACGTTGTTACCGATCTCGACATACTTCGGGTCGGTAAAGTTTGTGGTCGGCAGGATACTGCAGTTCTCGCCTTGAGCACGCAAGAATTTGTGGATGCGTAGGAACTTTGCATACTCAGGGCCGCCGGGCTTGCAAAGTCGCAAGTAGACTGCCTGCAGTCTGCCGGTCTTGAAAGCAATGGAGCGGATAATTTTCTTGAGCATCGATTTGTTCCGCACCCCGTTTGGCTTGTTCTATTCAATGTTGACCATCGACCGCTAGGCAATCACCCGTTTGAGGAAGAATCCGCTTGCAAGCAGCACGAGGAACATTCCGGTGGCGAGCAGGTCCTGGCGCCAGGTTCCGACCTTCTCTCGCTGTGCACCGTAGGTAAGAACGAGATAGAAGGGAAAGTCGCCAGCCGCAATGCCGATAACCGCGCCGCGAAGACCGCCCAGATACATATATCCGAGCGGAATGAGCACGAACATGGTGATGGCATATGAGGCGGTGCCGACGGCGTTGTAGCGAGCATTGCCGAGTGCGATGAGAATGTCGCCAGTCGTGGAGTAGAGCAAGGTGTGCCAGAGCCCAAGTGCAAGGATGGGAACGATCCAACCGGCATCGGCATACCGCTTGTCGTAGATATGAAGAAGAATAGGTCCGCCAGCGTTGATTACCGTGCTCAGAATGAAGGCTCCGCCGCAGAGGACGTAAAAGCGATAGTGGAGACACTTGGCGCGGAACTCAGCTCGCGGCAAATAGGCCATTTTTGCGATGAACGGCAGACCGACGCGATAGGAGAATTGCTGGATTACCTGGCGTGGTATGTCGGCGAAGGTGAAGGCTACACCGTAGACACCAAGTTCGGTGAACGAGATAAGGCGACCGAGAATGAGGCGGTCTGCTTGCGAAGCAAGTGCGTAGAAGGCAGTACCGATGAGGATCCACTTGCCGAAGTTGATCAGCGAGTGAATAGCGTTTCGATCCCAGGCGAAGCGATTCCGAATTCCCGGTAGAACCGCCGGTATGTGGGTGACGATCACGCGGAAGACAGAGGCGAAGAGCGTACCCACAACAAGCGCCCACACGCTCGGGAAGAAGTGGGCCCAGGCGATGGTGACCAGTATGGTGAGGATCTGCTGAATGAGATCGATGGTGAGCAGTCGGCGCACACCGATGTGGCGCGCGGCGGTCATGGTGTTGCTGCTGACCAGGCCATCGAGGACGCAGCCGAACCCAAGAGCGGCCATAATAGCGTACAGCCGGGCGTCATGATAAAAGTGCACGGCCGGTATGCTGAGCAGCATGATGACAAACCACAGCGCAAAGCCGCGAACGATGCCGATGGTCCAAGCAGTGTTAAGGAAAAGCGGTTCATCGCCGCGTGGCGAGTTGATGACTCCGGGTAGCAGGCCGATGTCGGAGAGCAGGCGAACGCCGAGGAGCAGGGTTGAGGCCAGGGCCATGATGCCGAAGAATTCCGGCAGCAACATGTGCGTGAGCACGACGTTGTTAACCATGCGCAGCGACTGCGAGACACCGTAGGCGCCTACCGTCCAGAGGGTGCCGGTGATTGCCTTACCTTCAAGGGCCTTATGGTCGATCTCCGCAAGCACCTGCACCGGCACTGCTCCACCTTCGATCTCTTCGGTGGTGAGGAGAGGGAGAACGTCTTCAGTGGTCGGCATAGGCTCCTTCGCGGCTACTGATGATTGCCGCACGACTGTTTACTGAACGCTTCAGGCAGCGCTCCGTTTGTAGTCCGCGATCTGACGAGCGACGTCTTCCTCGGCACGCCTCTCGGTGATGCCGTTCAAAACGATAGCAATGCCGGCGATCTTGAGCCGTTCGAGCAAGCGGGCGGCGCGGACAAGCTCTTCCTTCTTGGTTTCGCCGGAGTCGACGATGAGGACGGTACCATCGGCGGTCCGGGCGAAATGCTCGGTATAGGCCGAGGTGAAGAGCGGATCGGCGGCGACAAGGATGGTGTTGTAGTAGCTGCGAGAGCGGCGGAGAAGCTCTGCGACCTCAGCTGCGGGCAGGCTGATGATGCGGTATGGCTCCTTATCGACCTCGCTTGAGAGCTGCGATGAGCCATCAGTGACGGTCAGCAGACGTGGGCTGAGCGCTGAAGTCTCGACGAAGGGGCTGGGCCGCTCAGACCGGTCACGCCCCGAGGCGTTCTGGACATTGACGACCAGTACGCGAAGGCCATTCGTCGCCAGCTCGGCGCCAAGCCGCTCGACGATCTCGCTTGAGCTGCGGCGACCTACAGATGGAAATACGAAGGTGCGGGCACCGGTGCGACGGTGGGCCTGGTCCAGGCCGCCTGCCAGCCTGAGGAAGTACTCTTTCTGCAAGTCCGGAGCGAACTCCCTGCTGAGCAGGAGACCCATCGGTGGAAAGCCGACAAGGCGGCGGACGTCTGTGCTGGTGTAGATATGCGGGTCGAGCTTGTCCGCAAGATAGGCGGCGCCAAAGCCGGTGAGCAGGCTGGCGAGGACCACGGCGCCATAGGCGATGGCCGTCTTGCGTTTGACGGGCATACTTGGTGGCAGCGCAGATGAGAAAAGATGGATCGAACCTGGGGAGTCGCCTTCAAGAGATACATCCTGAATGCGCTTTTCGACGACACCCATAAGGGCCTGGATGCGATCGACCTTCCCGGACAGCACCTGTGCCTGCTGCAGCCTGGGAGCCGCAGTGGTGGCCTGGTTGGTGGTGCGTGCTACGTCGGCGTTTAGTTCGCTTTCGAGACCGGCGGCGCGCGCCTTGGCGGAGATCAGACGCTGCTGAATGCGAACAGCGGTTTTCCTGATTGCATCTCGATTAAGCTGTTCGAGGCGCTGATCGATTTCTAGATTGTCGGCCGTCAGTTGGACGAGCAGCGGATTGCCAGCCCTTAAACCGGTCATCTGGGCCATATTGGCGGCTTTCTTGGTTTGAAGGCCACTGTTCGCAGCCTGGAGGGCGAGATCGCTCTTAACTTCTTCTGCGGCGGCTTGCTGGAGTGCCGGGCTGGACAGGTTGCCGGAGCCCATGGACCGGAGTTCCGCGTCGGCCTCCTCGTTCTTCTCACGCGCTTCGCCCTGCTGTTCGCGCAGTTTCACAAGACCATCGTCGTACGGATTCGCGCCGCTGCCACCATCGAAGTGCGCCATCCCTACATCGTGCAGGAGCTGGTTCTGCTCCTGAAAGGCAGTATCGAGCTGCTTCTGAAGGTCGGCTTTCTCCTGGGTCAGCGTTGCCAGCTTCTGGTCGCGGCCGTAGACTTCTTCGTTGCGAGCATCGTCAAGATAGTTAGCGGTAATCTGGTTGACAAAATCGGCGACGTGCGCCTGCTCTTCACTCTCAAGGGAGATGGAGACCTCGTAGCTGTGGCCAATCTCTTCAACCTTCAGCGCTTTTTGCAGCCGGGTCACCTGGCTCTGTTCGGTCTCGGTAGGGAAGAGCCGGGGCCACGCATCAGGGTAAGCGCGGACTGCTTTGAGCAGTGTCTCGTAGCGCGTTGCGGCTGTGATCTGCTGCTCGAGGAAGGATTCATACTGGCGATCGTGATCGTGATCATCCGCAAGGGCAGTAGGAAAGAGCGGCGAGACGTAGACGATCGCACTGGCTTCGTAGAGCGGCTTCATGCGCGCATGCACGGCGAGGAAGCCGCAGGCGGCCACGGTGAACGCCGCGATGCCGGCGACTTTCGCGTTGCGCTTGATGAGCTGCAGCGGCTGGATGCCGACCCGGACCGGTTCACCGGCAGAGGTGGGAGTTCCGTGCTGTGAAGCAATAGGGGCGAGCTCGCTGGTCGAGGGCATGCTGATGTATCTCCGGTTCTATTTGCGTCAGGTAGTGCCGTTCATCTGCGCTAACGTATCGGCTGCTTAGTGGGCAACGGTAAAGAGTGTGGCCATGCCCGTTATGGGCGCAATCTGCTGAACAAGAAAGCCAGCCTTGGCGAGGCCGCTGCGTGGCACGAAGACTATGTCGCCGTCGTGAAGTGTGACATCGCTGCCGCCGTGCAAGGTAAGCAGTTCTTTGAACTTGATTGTCTGCACTCTTCCGGTTGTAGGCTCGACAATCTGGATGACAGGATTGCCTGCCTTTTCAGTAACGCCGCCGGCCTCGGCCAGAAGCGAGATCAGGGTCGAGTTCTGCTGGAGACGCACCGGGCCCGGCCGGGTCACTTCACCAAGGACCGAAATCAGGCTTTCCTGATTTTCCGGAATGTAGACGATGTCGTTGCGGCGCAGGCGGATGTCGTTCAGGGCACGGCGCCCGTCGAAACGTTCGCTGATGTTCACGTTCATCACCTGGTTGTCGCCGCGATAAATAATGCACTTGCGCGCAGTCTGGACCGACTTGTCGGGGTTCAGCACAGGGCCACCTCGAGTGATGGCCTCGAGCAGCGACGGCGGCTGGTCAAAGGTGATAACACCGGGCTTTTCAATGGCTCCGAGCAGCAGAATATGGTTGGAGCCGTACTTCAGAACCTCAACGGTGGAGCTCATCGAGCCGCTGTAGTACTTGCCTAAGGTTTCGTCAATGTTATGAGCAGCATCGTCGCGGCTCTTTTCGCCCACCATCACGCTGCCGACAACAGGAAGTGTGATTCTGCCATCGGGACCGACGGTGTGGGTCCCTGAGAGCTCCGGACGAGCAGCGACGGAGACGGTGATCTCGTCGCCAGCGCCAAGGAGGTACTCCTCATGCACGTCAGGCTGGGAGTCCTCAATGCCGAGCGGATGGCGCTGTAGCGATGTCCCCTGAAGTGGCGCTGGCGTAGTCGCCGGAGTAGACGTTGTCGTCTGGGCCGTTGCGCAGCAGAATGACAATCCAAAGCAGAGCGGAAGCAGAATTCCAAGTTTGGCAGAGGTGTGCGACAGCGTTGAAAGCCTGCGTGGAACGGTTATGGTGTTCATCATGAGCTCTCCTGCGAGCTGTTTACGGTGGTCGGGGCAAGAAGATCGTGGGAGACAATGTCCGATGAAGCGTCGCGGCCGGTGCGAACCCAGGCAGCGCCTTTGCTGGAGGCGCGAACCACGGAGCTGACCTTGGTGATACGACCGAAGAGATACAGGGGCGCAAGCAAGAGATTGCGCATGCTCTGCTTGCGGTCCGGGCTGGCGTGGACGATTACGACAAGGTGCAAAAAGATGATTCCGAAAGCCGCGGCGACATAGTAGCGCGTTAGCGGCGTGGGAAAAAGAAGCAGGACGCAGAGAGCAAAGACTCCCAGCGCAAGAGGTAAGCCGAGAAGATCGATGAGTGGCTCGGCAAGATTGAGTTTGCCTCTGAATACTTTGCCGAGGAGTGGAAGGCCCCAGTCAGACAGCAGGCGAAAGCGTCCACCCTCCCAGCGATTATGCTGCGTGGCCGATGCAGCCTTCGAAAGCGGCATATCGGCAAGCACAAGTGCGTCCTGAAGGAATCGAACCTTGTAGCCATGACTTACAAGAGAAAGGTGAAATTCCATGTCTTCTACGATGGAGTGGGCGTCATAGGGAACCTTCTCAAGCACGTCCTTTCGCATGGCGAATCCATTGCCGAAGATGCCGCAGGATAGCCCAAGCCGGTCTCGGCCGCGGGGACGGATTACGTTCATTCCAAGAAAAGCAAGAGCGGTAACGCCAGCCCGCCAGGATGCGGCATGATTGCGGACCTGGTAGCGACACTGTACTACCGGATAGGTGGCCAAACGCTTCGAGACTTCCATGGTGATATTGGCTGAGACGGTGGAGTCGGCATCGACGATCATGACGGCGTCGGCACCACATACGCTGAACGCATAGTCAAAGCCGTGCTGTAAAGCATGCCCCTTGCCTGCAAGCGATGGGTCGTTCACGATTTCAACGTGAGCACCAGTTCTCCGAGCGATCTCTGCGGTCGAGTCGGTGCAATTGTGAGCGATGACGATAACGTTCTCGGCGGAGCCTGAGGCTGCCGCAATGCTTTCGACGCAGCGGGCGATATTCAGCTCTTCATTATGGCTGGGCACGATGATCATCAGCCGTCTCATGGGTAAGGCGGCGGGGCCTGTATTGTCACTGTCCTGATCAAAACCCGCACCTGGCAGGATCGCTCCCAGCGTAAGGCCGAGAAGCTCCACCAGTAGCGGAAGAGTGATAAGCACCAGCGAAAATTGCAGAAGATGAGCCAATGCCACGATTAATGCCATGTGCGCCTGCGTTCTGGAAAGAGGTACTCTGTCTCAACCATAAGCACTGAACAATAGTCTTTCAATGACGAAATTGGGTGAGCAACTCCGCCCGGAACGGTTGCATAAGATTTCTGATTCGAAGTCGAGCTTCCAGTCTGCCGCCATGACATTGCGGCACTCGCGCATGGAACTTTTGCGCGCTTCATTGGCTGACTTCTTCCTTCAGGAAGCTCCCAGGCAGTGATGCGGTGACGTCGGTGATGGGCGAGACTGGATCTAATGCGATGGCATCAATACGCCTGAGAGCGTCGGCAACCTTGGGAGCAAGGCGGAATAAGCGTTCGTGTAGAAAGGCACTGCGGAAAAGACGGCGAAGGCTGGGCCTCATGCCGACAAGCCAGATGTCATTCCCATGATCGCGCATCCTGATGCTCAGGTCTACGAGGATCCCCATCGCGTCTGCGCCGATTGAGGTGGTGAGGTGGAGATCAAGGACAAGCGCATAGCTCTCGTCGATCTCAGACAAAGCATCTTCAAAATCAGCAACCAGCGGGCCGGTAAATTGACCGACCAGGGTGACCACAAGGGCGTGGTCTTCCTGAAAAAGTGAAATGCGGGACAAAGCAGAGCTTCGCGGCTGAGTAGAGACCGCTAGCATTTGCAGCGACAGGTGACGTAACACCCCGAGAGCATTGTTGGTGTAGCGGCTGCCAAGCCGGCGCGGCTCCTTGTAGAAACGGTGGATCCACTCAAGCCCGGACCGCTGCATCCACTCCGGGGCGCGAGCATGCGTGCCTGAAAGGAAGTCGAGTGAAGCTCCAACTCCGATGCAGAGCGGGACCTGGAGACGACTTCGGTGCATAGCAAGCCATTTCTCCTGCTTCGGGTTGCCGAAGGCCACAAGGAGGATGTCTACACTCGCTTCCTTGATGAGATCAAGGATGTAATCGTGGTCCATGTCGTCGATGGACCCAAAAGGCGGAGAGTAGCGGCCGGCTATCTGGGCACCAGGATAGTGCGACATGATCCACTTGGCGGCTGCCGAGGAGTGTTGTTCGGTCGCGCCGAGGAGGAACAGCCGACGCTGTTTGCGCTGCGATAATTCTGCGAGGCGAGGCAGCAGGTCAGCTCCGGTGACACGCTCTTTCAGCGGGGTGCCCATAAAACGCGACGCCCAGACGAGGGGCATTCCATCAGGAAGCACAAGTTCGCACCGGTGGAGGATATCCATCAGTTCGTTGTCCCCAATCGCCTTCATCAGGAAATCTACATTGGCGGTCGCCACCTGATGGAAGCCTTCGGTCTCGATTAAACGATCCATTGCCTCGATAGTCTCGTCCATGGACAAGTTGTCGATCGGTACGCCGAGGATCGCGATTCGTCTGAGTCCGACACCCATGATTATTCCTGCTTCCAGGATCCTCCGCATTCCATCGCGATGTGATCAGTACTTCCGGTGCTATAGAAGTACGATTTTGATGAAGTCTTAGATCTGTTCATCGCTGCCGGCGTTTCGTGCCTGCCTGTCGCAATGCATACCAGACGTTCATCCTTCCAGCGCCTTTAGACACTTCCGGTAAACCCATAACTACATGAACAGTTACGGATTGTTTAGTTAAAGGGAAGTTAGGGGCATAATACACCGGGCCATACCCGCCTTCAATGACGGAAACAGGGCTCTTCGTCTGCCTTACTTGCCGTCCCGATTTGGCGAGCCGCTCTAAAGTAGCAGCCCAGCTTCGTGCAACCTGCTGCTCCCTGGCAGATGGCTCCCTGTGAAGGATGGATCTGCAAGGGTGCCATGCCTTGACCAGGCGGTTGATGTCGCCCCCGGACAGTAACGATCCAAGCTCCGGAGATGGCCTGAAACCCGCTTCGACGATCGAAACGGGCTTCCTTAAGAATGTATGTACGAGCTTGGCCAGTCCATGCGTCTTTGGAGGCGGGAAGTACCACGTTTATGTAAGAACCCGGTATGGCCGGACACCGAAGGAGTGCTTATGGGTAAGGCACTGCTCCCTTTCGGGCATGTTTACCAGGGCTGCGGGGGCGAGGTCCTTCCGCCGTCAGTCTCAACCCATGCCTTGCTCATCAAGGCCGCCAAACGCGCCTGATTGCGAACTTCCGCCTGAGCGGTCTCACTGGCGCGAAAACGGTTGCGCCAGCCCCGCAGCATGTACCAGATCTCCTCAAGCCAGCGAACCGTGGCTGCCATCGATCCGCTGTGTTTCCGGTAGTACATAAGCGTGCTTCTCATGCGCCAAAGGCTGAGTTGAGCACCTGTCTGCGACATCTCGACCGTCTTTACCTGTCGCGACGACTCGCCCCCCACGTGAACCACACAGATTTCAGGCCAGTACATGATCTTGAAACCTGCGTTCTGAATTCGCAGGCAGAGATCGACCTCTTCGTAGTAGAGGAAGAAACGAGGATCAAAAAAACCATGCTCATGAAGAATGCTGGCGGGAATGATGGAATATGCGCCGGGTACCCAGTCGACCTCGGCCGCCTGCATCGGGTCGGCCCAGGTACGATCAGCCTGGCCGAAGAAGCGGCTTTTTGGGTATTTGTCCGCAAGGCCCGAGATCACCAGAAGTTGCCGCGTCGGGCTGGGGAACATGCGCGCTGAAGGCTGCAGGATACCGTCGCGGCCAACTAAACGCCCGCTTGCCAGGCCCACCGCGGGATCCGCCTGCATCTTCTGAAGCGAAAGCGAAAGCGTGTTTGCCTGCAGAAAAGCGTCTGAATTGAGCAGGACTATGTAGCGACCCCGGGCGGCTTCAAATGCGAGGTTATTGGCACGGCCAAATCCTAGATTTTCGTGACTTTCAATCACCCGGACCCAGGGAAATTCGTCTCGAACCATTCCAACAGAATCGTCTTTCGAATGGTTGTCGACAACAATAGTTTCGACAGCCAGGCCCTTGCTGGACAATGCAACCGATTGCAGGCACTCGCGCAGAACATCCTTCGTGTTAAACGACACGATGAGGATGGAGATTGACGGCGAAGTTGACGCGGTCTCTGGAGTGTCGCTGTGCATTCCCTTGAGTGCTGCTCCTGATGTTCTTGGCAAAAATGAAGCGACTGCCCGGTGTTTGTACCTATCCTAAATGCCCGATTGTACCGAAGCGGACAGAGCTGTCTGGCGTGTCAGGACGGGCATAAGGTCCTGCTGTTCAAAGACGGAGATGAAGCGATTGATGTTGGTTGAAAGATTGTAGGTCGAGAGGACCTTTTGCCGGCCTGCTGCAGCCAGTCTGCCGCGCTGTTGGTGATCAAGGAGCAGGGTTGCCATCGCGTCGGTCAACGCCTCTGTTGACGATGGCGGCACGAGGAGACCTTGCTCACCCGATTCGATTAGCTCGGGAATACCAGCAACATAGGTGCTGACGCAGGCGATCTCCATGGACATGGCCTCCATTAGGGCGACGGGAACGCCTTCTGCAAAGCTCGGCAGAACAAAGAGGTCGCAGGTGCCGAGGAGCTGGCGGGTCGCAGGATGGCTGAGAGCGCCGTGGAGAGTAACGAGGTCCTGCAAATCGTTTCGGCGGATATATTCGCGGAGGGAGTCGATGCCGGCGCCATCGCCTACTATGCTGAGGCGCGCCGGAATACGGCGGCGATGTAATTCAAGGAATGACTCCAGGAGAACCATCTGGCCTTTGGCAGGGTGGAGCCGTCCAACATTGACGATATGGAGGATGTCCCTCGGAGCGGATAGTACGGGGACGAAGACATCGGTTCTGACACCGAGGCGGCACACATGAAATTTCGGCCAGCCGGACACTGGAGATATCTTGAGCAACTGGCTGCGGCAGTAATCGCTGATGCAGGTCACGAAGGCCGCCGCTTCGATCTTCTGCTCCAGAAATGATGAGCCAACATCATAGAACTCCTCTGGGCCGTGAATGGTAAGCGAGTAAGGAATCTTCCACGCGATAGAAGTGAGCATACCTACGGTCGCAACCGCGCCGCCGAAGTGAACGTGCAGATGGCTGCATCCCTTACGCAACATCCATTCTCCGAGAATGATAGCTTCGACAAGGTAGAAAAGTGCATACCCCGTTCCGGGGATGTCCCACGGGCGTAGCGTCAGAGCCGCTGACAGACCTCGTAGAAGAACGTCTGGACGCGTAAACAGCGTCCTTATGAGCGTTCGAAGAATTGCAAGCTTGGGTGCCTGCTTAACGTAAAACGTATGCGCCGCTTCCCGCATCTCGGTGTCGGGAAAGCCGGCGGCTGGCGGCTGTAGTCCGTTGATAGAGGCGGTCTCGATGAGGAAGCCATGTGCGCGCATGGCCAGCACTTCATTCAGAAAAAACGTATGGGAGATTGCCGGGTATTGACTCAGCAGGTAAGCGATCCGCGTCACGTTGCTGGTGCGGGTGGTCACCACGTCAGTCTATCGCTTCCACGAACGAAGCTCCGCCAGGGTCTGCAGTGAGGTTTTTGCTCTTGCACGGGCAGGACTATGTATCGTTCGATCATAAGTAGAAACCTGTAGCAAAAATTTATAAGTCCGCAGAGGCAAACCGCGGACACCCAGTCGACGGATCTTGAAACCTACGAGGAAGTCTGTGGCTGTCGTCTGGTTGCGAGTGGAGCCAGCGCACGGCAATCCTGTGCCGCACGTGTTCAGAATTTTGCCATCACCTGGCGGCATGATTCCTGCCACTCCATCATCTTCCAACCAAAGGTGGTTCCAAGCTTGCTGCAGTTGAGGCGGGAATTTGGCGGTCTGGCGGCGGGAGTGGGATATTCGGAAGTAGGGATGCCGGTAATGGTGGCGAACCGCACGCCTGGTTCCCGCTGAGATGCCTGGTGGACGGCCTCTTCAGCGAATCCGGCCCAGGTAGTTTCGCCGGCTCCGGATGCGTGGTAGACACCGGTAAGCTGCGAATCGTGAAGCTCAGGATGTCCAATGACGTGTGCGGCAAGTCGGGCTAGATCGCGACTCCAGGTCGGGGCGCCGTGTTGATCGCTAACGACGCGGAGCTCTTCCCGCTCTCGAGCGAGTTTAAGAATGGTGCGCAGAAAATTTTTTCCCGTTGCGCCGTAGACCCAGCTGGTACGAAAGATGAAGGCGGTTGCGCCTCCGCTCAAGAGAGCGTGCTCTCCCGCAAGCTTGCTTGCGCCGTAGACGCCAAGCGGACCTGTGGGATCCGTCTCGACATACGGCGTTGAACCCTGGCCGCCAAAGACGTAGTCGGTCGAGAAGTGAATCACGGAGGCGCCTAGAGCTTTTGCTTCGATGCCGATGGCCTCGGGTGCTTCGGTATTGATCCTGTAGGCGAGGTCAGGCTCAGACTCTGCCTTATCGACGGCGGTGTAGGCTCCGGCATTGATGATCCAATGCGGCTTGGTATGGCGTATAAGGTTGCGGACGGAAGACGGGTCAGCCAGGTCCATTTCGGCTCGTGTGGGCGCAATGACCGTCCCAAGGGAAGGGAGGAGAGCAGCAAGTTCGCCGCCAACCTGGCCTGAAGAACCCGTCACCAGGAGTCGTAGGGGTCTGTTTTGGTGCACGCTAGTAGACCGTCTCTTCGAGCAGGCGAATCAGGTACTTTCCATAGCTGCTCTTTCCCATGCTCGACCCCAACGTCTTGAGTTCATCGGCGTTGATGTAGCCAAGGCGGTAGGCGATCTCCTCCGGACAGGCGACTTTCAGGCCCTGACGCTGCTCAATAGTGTGGATGAAGATAGAGGCTTCGAGGAGGGAGTCATGGGTGCCGGTGTCGAGCCAGGCTAGACCGCGCCCGAGGACCTGGGTGCGGAGTTCGCCATGGTTCAGATACCAGATGTTTACATCGGTAATTTCTAACTCGCCACGAGGGGAAGGCTTCAGGTTTTTAGCGATCTCAACCACGCGGTTGTCGTAGAAGTACACGCCTGTGACCGCATAACGGGACTTAGGCTTGGCCGGCTTCTCCTCAAGCGAAACAGCGACGCGCTGGGCGTTAAACTCGACAACGCCATAGCGCTCGGGGTCAGTGACGGGATAGGCAAACACGGTCGCGCCAGTTGTGTGCGCAGCAGCTTCGCGGAGGGTCTTCGCAAACTCATGCCCGTAGAAAATATTGTCGCCGAGGACCAGGCAGCAGCCTTCGCCAGCGAGGAAGTCTTCTCCAATCAGGAATGCCTGGGCCAGGCCATCGGGCGATGGCTGGACAGCGTACTGAATCTTGAGCCCCCACTTTTCGCCCGTGCCAAGAAGCTGCTCAAAACGTGGCGTGTCGGATGGAGTGGAGATGATGAGGATGTCGCGCACGCCAGCGAGCATGAGCACGGAAAGCGGATAGTAGATCATCGGCTTGTCGTAGACAGGCAGCAACTGCTTCGACACCGCCTGAGTGACGGGATGCAGCCGGGTCCCGGAGCCGCCGGCGAGGATGATGCCCTTCATTTTGCACCTGCTTCGACAGGCGCGACGGCGTAATCGCCGGTAGCGGCCTCGGTGCGAGCGGCGTAGTTCTTCGTGACCCACTGCTGGTAGGCACCGCTGGTTACGTTGTCGAGCCAGTCGGGATGATTCAGGTACCACTGCACGGTCTTGCGCAGTCCGGTCTCGAAGCTTTCTGCGGCATGCCATCCGAGTTCAGACTCGATCTTCCGGGCATCGATGGCGTAGCGGCGGTCGTGGCCGGGGCGATCCTGAACATAGGTGATGAGCTGGCCATGAGGGACAAACGGCGAGTCGGGGCGAAGCTCGTCGAGCAGGGCACAGACCGTATTTACTACGTCCAGGTTGGCGCGCTGGTTGCCGCCGCCAACGTTGTAGGTCTCACCAATTTGGCCGTTCTCGAGGACGGCGCTGATTGCCGTGCAGTGGTCGGTAACGAAAAGCCAATCGCGGACCTGCTGACCATCACCATAGACGGGCAGCGGCTTTCCGGCGAGCGCATTCAGGATCATCAATGGGATCAGCTTCTCAGGGAATTGAAACGGGCCGTAGTTGTTCGAACAGTTCGTGATGAGCGCGGGAAGCTTGTAGGTGTGCACCCAGGCTCGAACGAGCATGTCAGAGGCAGCTTTCGACGCAGCGTACGGTGAGTTCGGGGCATAAGGCGTCTTCTCGTGGAAGGCTGGATCTTCGGGAGCCAGGGTGCCATAAACCTCGTCAGTCGAGACGTGCAGGAATCGGAAGCCCATCCTGGCTTCCGGGGCAAGCGATTCGTAGTAGGCACGAGCAGCGCGGAGCAGTGTAAACGTGCCATCAATATTGGTCTTCAGGAACGCTTCAGGCCCCGCGATTGACCGATCGACGTGGCTCTCTGCAGCGAAGTGAACTATCGCAGAAGGGTGGTGCTCTGAGAGCAGCCGTTCTACCAGGTCACGATCATTGATGTTGCCCTGAACGAAGATGTGATTCGGATTCGACTCGATAGAGGAGAGATTGCCGAGATTGCCGGCATACGTCAAGGCATCGAGGTTCACAACCCTGTGACCCTGAGCGATGGCGGAGAGGACGAAGTTTGAGCCTATAAATCCGGCACCGCCGGTGATCAGCAAGGTGTGATGTGAACTCATAATCTATCCTTCAAGTCTTTCATACCTCACGCGATTTGCACTATGAAGCCAAGCGTACAGATCTCCAGGCCAAACCAGAGTAACGAAATTGTTGTATGCGGGTGTTTTCCGGAATGACGATGCTTTAAGCGAAGACACGCTCAAAGGCGAAACGTCCTACTGTCGCAGAAGTTTGAGCATCATCGGCGCTCATGGTTGGACGAATCGAGACCGACCAGCCCATCATTAGGAACCACACTTGTTGCATTGGATCGGCGAGGGAGACGGTACTTGCGCTAAACGCCATCGCAAGGACCGAACCCAGCATGCAGTAGGCAAACAGGATGTCGTCGCGATTTCGTAGCGTGCCGCAAAGCCGGATCAAGTGAATCCCGGTGATCGCAATCATCCCGACGAACAGCACAAAGCCGGCCCAGCCCTGCCACATTGCGACCATGATGTATTCGTTGTCGATTGAAGACTGTGCATTGCTATAGCCAGCTGTCCCGTTCTTTAGGGGCTGGGGCGAACCCCATCCCCAAAGGCCGCCCTGCTCGATGAGGGGAGTATAGGTGGCGATAAGCTCGCGACGGTAGCTGGCATTCAACTGGTCCCGGTCCGTAGTCTTGGTATCGTCCACGGCGGTGTATTTGTCCAGGACAACGTAGGTGAGGGAGCCGGCAATTGCAAGCGTAGTAAGGGCAATCGTGGCCGCCCGGCGTCGGTCCCGGGCAAAGCCGATGGAGGCCACGACCGCCCCAAATCCGCAGCCTATCCAGGGACCGCGGGATTGCGTCATGAATAGACCAAGGCCAACGGTGAGCGTGATGAGCAGTGGTTTGCGGCCTGACCTGATGAACTTGAGGAACTTCGATGAGTTCCAACTCTTGGTGCCTACCAGCCAGAGTTGCAGCAGCAGGCCCGTCGAAAAGATCATGCCGGCAACGATGGCGTGGCCATAAGGGCCCGCGATGCGCGCAAACCCCCAGCGCGTCTGGCGCGGCCATGCGACCCAGGTATTCAGCAGTCTCTCGACATATTTCTGAAAGAGATTCTGAAGGGTTCCATACTCCCAGATGCTGATAACGGCAATGACCGTAAGACAGATGACGAAGACCTTTGCAAACTCCTTGCGCATGCTGGTCTGCTCAATCAGAGTGCGTCCGATCAGGTAGGGACACATGCACTTTGAGAAGAAGAGGAGAAAGGCGTAGAAGCCAAGCTTGGCGTCGTGCCGCTGCGCGTCAGATGGGAACGCGCTGATTGTGTACAGCAGGATGAACGCATCCAGCATGGTAAAGCGGAGCGTATGGGACCACGTGTAGAGGCCAATAATGGCGAGAAACAGCGAGAGAAAAGTAGTCACGCTTACGATCAAGCCGCCCATATTGAAGGCGAGGTACATGGGCACGATAAGCATGCACGGCAGGTACACCCTAAGGGCGACGCGAGCCGCCGAAGACGAGTTGAACATCGCCAGGGCGATCAGTGCGGGAAGTAGGATAAGAGTTTGGTACATACCAGGGAGCGATTGGCCTCAGCCAAGACGGTAAGAGAAGAGCTGCAACAACTCCAAGGATCACATGCTTGTTTCTGCTATGCCAGTGACCAGAAGTGGCATGGGAATGACCCAATCGGTACAGGGCGAACATGCCGTAAACAGGCCAGATCGCATGCTAGACTGGGCCTGCCATTTTGGAAAATACTAACATACCCATGCACGCGCGAACCTTCCATTGCCACTAAACCACAGAGTCTCGAAGGGACTGGCCTGGGTGGCTGTCGCCTTGGGTGCGCTGGAGTTCGCCATCCGCGCAATCATCCGGACAAACAGCAACTGGGTTTGCGATCTGGTTCCGCCCTATGTGAGCGCAAGATTATGGCTTGCTGGGATCAACCCCTACGACACGTCCATCTCACTCAAGACCTGGTATGCAAGTGGGGCATCACTAGCGGACAGCGGCATGGCATTCAGTGTGGGCTCGGTCTATCCTCCGCCTACACTGCTACTTATGGTGCCTCTTGCCACACTCCGCTGGCACCCAGCGTTCTATCTCTTCATGGCGACCGGGTTGCTGCTCTATGCCGCCGTGGTTTACATGCTGGTTCGCCTGGGCTGGCCAGAGCACCAAAGCCTCTCCAGCCTGTTGCACGACACCAAGGCAACGCTCTTCCTGGCATTCTGTCTAGGTTTTGCGCCGGTCCATACCGCCTTCCATTCGGTCAACATTGTCCTTGTGGCGTGTTGCGCAGCCATCCTTGCCCTCTTGATCACGGCAAAATCGACGGCACCGCTCAATAAGTTGACACGAGCATCCCGGTCCGGAAGCTTGCCCGGGATCCTCGCAGGTGCAGGCGTTGCGGCAGCGATCCTCATAAAGCCGACGACCGGCATTTTTCTCCTGCCGTGGCTTGTTCGCGAACGACGTTGGCGATGCCTTATCGGGGTGATCGTGGCTTGTACGGTAGTTACAGCGCTGTCACTTGCGCCGATGCTCGCACATCAAGGGCTCACATGGCTTCCAACTTACAGGCAGAATGTGACCGCCCTGTTCACCCACGGCGGCAATGCCGATGTGTCAGCTGAAAATCCAGAGAATACCGATCGTATCGATCTTCAGATGATCGCCTTCGCGGCGCTTGGCGACCGTACCCTGGCCTCTGCTGCGGCTGCGGCTGTGTACCTCTGCCTGATGGCAGCGTTCCTGCGACGGGCAGGCTGGCGGAAGCGAAGCGAACTGGCGAGCGACTCGCTTGGATTGCCAATGCTGATAGCGGCGGGATGTCTCACACTCGGATTGCTGCCGAGCTACTCGCGTATGTATTCAGCGATAGTGCTGCTGCCGTTGGTCCTCTGGTGCTTCCGTCATCTACATCTCCGCTCGGCACGCTGGCTTATGTTGTTGCTCCTGGACTTTCTGGTAAACACCAGCGCTCTCGTTAGAATCTGCGGGCAAAAGGCAGGGTTGATCTCACACTCTCCTCGACTTTGGGACCTTACAATCGGCGGGCATACCTGTTGGCTGCTGCTTGCTATTGGCTGTCTGCTGGTTTATGCCGTCTATCAGCAAACAGCAGACGATGAACTCCGCAGCGTTCCAATCAGCCCTGCGACTTCGTGACGCGATGACAATGTTTTCCAAATCGATTGCTGTGAAACCAGAGAACGAAGTGGTTGCCGCAGCAGCGAGCTCCAGACCGAAGCAGGGCTATCTGCCAGCCCTTGATGGCTGGCGCGCCATTGCAATCTTCGCCGTCATCCAATTTCATGATGGGCTTTACCACGCTGGACCATTCTCAAACCGATGGCTGCACGATTGGGGATACCTGGGCGTCGATCTGTTCTTTGCGATCAGCGGCTTTCTCATCTGTTCAAAGCTCATGGAAGAGCAACGCCGAACTGGCGCTATCTCGCTGCGCGGATTCTATGTGCGGCGAACCTTCCGCATCATGCCGGCTGCGCTGCTGTTCCTTGGTGTTTGTGCATTGCTATCACTGGCAAAGGTGCTGCCGCGCGACTGGGGCGGGTTGGTGACCTCGGTGCTGATGCTGAGGAACTTCTGGGTTGCTCATGCTGGAGACACGCCAGCGCATTGGTACACAATCCATTTCTGGTCGCTCTCGGTGGAGGAGCACTTCTACCTGATCCTGCCCGGCTTGCTGGTTTTGCTGGCGCGCAAGAGGCAGTTGCTGGTGATAGGGGTCTTCGCAGCGATCACACTGCTCTGGACCCTCGCGATCTACCGTTTTTCGTACCTGCAGGTCACCGATGTGTGGCTGCGGACCGATGAGCGGCTCTGCCAACTGATGGTGCCGGCATTCTTGGCAATTCTTCTAGTGAAGGACAATGTGCGCGAGGCAGTGACGCGGCGGCTGTATCCCTGGGTCGCGGTACTCTTTGCTGTAATGATGAGGCTGGCTGGGCTGTATATCCGCACTCTTGGTCCGCTTGCGATCATCATCGGCTTTCCGCTGATCGTAATTGCAACTATTTATCATCCAAAATCTTGGACCACCAGGATGCTCGAACTACCATGGCTGAAATATGTAGGGCGGATCTCCTACAGCCTCTATCTCTGGCAGGAGTTGTTCTTCATTATGGGCCATGATCGTGCGGGATGGCCGCTCTCCGTGCTGCAATACGCGCCGTGGAGCTATCTCGCGGCCCTGGCAATGGCGCTGGCAAGTTTCTATCTAGTCGAGAAGCCGATGATCAGGCTTGGGCACAAGCTCGCATAAGAGTCTGCTTACCTTTCTGGAACGCAGCTGTGGTTGCTGGAAGAGAAGGCTGTCATCGAAAAGGGCGGGAGCGAGAACCTAGCGTTTGCAGCAACGCCGTGTTCTTCGCGAGTTAAGGTCCTCACGTTCTCCTGAAGCTCGTTCGAGTCCGTGATGTTCTTTGAGGTGAGGGTCTTGACCGTCACCTCGCCCTGTGGAGCGCACGCGCCGGAGAGGCCGATGGAATGCGCTGAAGTTCGGCTCAGGTTTACGATGATGAGCGTTGTGCTTGTTGCATCACTGAAAGCAAAGCTTTGAAGCTCGTGCACCTCGTCCAGCTTGATCTTGTCGTTGGCGCTCAGTGGCTGGTTCCACTCTGGATCATCACCGTGAATCACGGTCTTTACCATGGTGGGGCGAATTGCGTCGTTCACAAGCTGCTCTGCAAGAAAAGAAGGCCGGACTCGATTTGTAGCGCCACCCATGTCGAGGACCGTTCCCCAAATTGGTGAGGTCTCGTTCTTGTCCGTGCCAGCGGTGTTGTTGAAGTGGTAGCTTGCGCCACCGAGGGAGAATGTGTTCTGAACCGTGACACCGAGGTCACGCAGCATGAGGATTTCATCCTCGATGGCAGCAATGCCCGCGCCAACTGAGGGCACCGTGGAGTTAATGCTCGCCTGGCTGGCGGTGCCGTCAGTGGTGCCGATGTTGGCCTCGTACACGGCAAGATGTACAGGATTAGCGGCTTTAGCCACGGCCTGTGCCTGCTGATGGATATAGCCATCAGCGGTGTCGACGAGGAACTGCGGCTCTGCAAACATGGGTCCAAAGATGTGTTCAAGAGAGCTCTCATCGGCAAACGTGTTGAACGTGTAAGGCGCGATATCAATGGAGTCGGCGCCTTGCATGGTCTTGAGAATCTGTTCGGTCCGTCCTGCCCATACGGCTTGCGAATCGGCGATGAGGTTGAAGTGGTTGGACTGATACGACTTCGAGGTCCGCATTGCCTGGAAGATGGTCGTAGCGCGACCGGCGTAAGACGCTGGATCGTCCATCGAAGCGCCCGCAAACGCGGTGTTCCACGACTCGTTGCCGTATTCAAGATGGATTATGGGAAAGGTCTCGGTCCAGGGAACGGGATGACCAAGAGCGGCGCGGACTGCGCCGTATTTAGTAGATACGGGACCGCCAAGGTAATCCATGATGTCTGAAGCTTCCTGCGTGCTCATGCCAAGCTGCATGGTGTACCAAGGCTGAGCTTTTAGCTTTTCGCATAGAACGAGGAAGTCGTGCAGACCGATGGCTGGTGAGCTGGGTTCAGTAGCGTACCGGTTGAACCCAGAACGGCGGCGAGCCATGGCTGGGGCAAGCATCTCGTCAAGGGTGTCGCCGAAGTTCTGGCCACTGTCCATGTAGCGCAGTACGCCAGGGTTAAGGCGCTGCAGGGTAGAGACGACATCGTTGCGAAAGGCAGTGCCGTTCGAAGTGGCTTCTTCAAGGCTCACGTCGTCGAGCAGCACATCGCAGCCGCCGACGCTGAAAGCCAGGCTTACGCTGCCTACGCTGCTGGCTGGTTCGGATGCAGTCAGGTTAAGCGAGTAGTCCTGCCAGTTGCCAGAAAGAATCACGTTCTGGTCGAACAGGGTAATGTCTCCGTTGTGGGTGATACGCGAGAGCTTCACCCGGATTGCCTTGTTGCCGCCGATGCCCTTTGCCCGAAAACGAATGGTGTAGGGCCCACGGAGTTGAACGTAAGAGGGGCCGTTTGCGGTGTCGAAGAACGTCGCGATCCCGGCGAATGCGCCAGGATTTGAAGCGTTGATTCGAAGCGCCTGCTTGCCGGGACTTCGAGGTGAAAGGTCCTTCAATTCCGTAGCGATGGTTGCGCCGTTGACGTAGACGCTCCATCCGTCGGTTCCATGGCCGGTGGCGGTGTTGCGGACAACAATGTAGTCATTGTCGGCGAGCGGTTTGCCGCCTGGGGCAATCTGGATAGTAGTCCCAGTCTGATTTCCAGCAGCGGTACTGTGCAGGATCGCGCCAGTGCGACCAGCGGCGGCTCCGGTGATCACTTCAAAGGTGCCGCCATCAAGAAATCCTTCAGGCCAACTGCCGGAGTTTGCACCATCGGTGCAGGAGTCTGGAGTTACTCGACCGCAGCGCAGGACACTTTGCCATTGCCGTCCCTCGAAGCCAGGATTTTGGCTAATGAGGTTCTTGAGGATCTGCTGAGAGTCGTAATAGCTCTCGCCTCCGAGGTTCATGCCAAGGCGGATCACGTTTTCGTGGAGCACCGTTTGGCTCACGTCGATGACGGTCGGCCCCTGGGCTCCGGCGGCATGTAACGCTGGGGAGGCGGCCATCATGGTAACGAGAGGCCAGCGCAGCCTGCGATGTGCAAAAAGGAGCGTAGTAAGCAGGAGCGCGCCAAGCAACGCCGCCATACCGGATTTCGTCAATCTGGTCTTCAAGTTCCCTCCGGAGGTGAGGCCGATCACTCGATCTTGCCACAATCCTTCAACTGCGCAGCCGCATTCATGAACAAGACTGAAGCGGAGTTCTGACTCGCCTGCGCGAAGATGCCTCCGCGATTAGACGGAGGCATCTTGGCTAACGGAACCTTGATTAGAGAAACCTGGGGTTAGAGAAACGTGGGTTTACAGGACGTCGGGTGCGTAGAGGTGCGCAGTGCTGCTATTTTGCAGTGGTGACAACGATTGGGTAGACTGCGATTCCCGCTGCCGTTTGAGAGACCAGTTCACCCATGTAGGTTGTTCCTGGAAGAAGGCCAGTGAAGGTGAAGCTGGGATTGGTGATGAGAGCGGTCTTCGCCGTCTGTGCACCGTAGGATAGATTTACCCCATACTTCACTGAGCTGTATGCTGGTTGGCTAACCGTCCAGGATACCACGATAGTTGTAGAGGTCACTGAAATAATTGGCTGGCTAATTGTGACATCGTTTGCTACCGCGACTGTGGTGGTCGCGTACTTGGTGGGATCCTGAACGCTTGTCGCCGTTACGGATACTGACGAGCCGGTAGTTGGAGCGGTGAGCAGGCCGGCCGTGTTGATCGACCCTGCCGATGCGGACCAGGTGACTGCGGAGGAGTAGTCGCCTGTTCCCGTGACAGTTGCGGAGCAGTTGGTGGTACCGGTTGGTTGGAGCGTGCCTCCAGGGCATGCCACCGTCACGCCGCTGATGGTAGGCAGCGGGGTGACGGTGATGGTCTTGGTGGCGTACTTGGTTGCGTCTTCGACGCTGGTGACTTTGACGACGACCGAACTGCCGGTCTTCGGAGCGGTGAGCAGGCCGGCGGGAGTGATGCTTCCACCGGACACAGACCAGGTGACTGCTGAGGAGTAGCTGCCCGTACCGTCAACGCTATCCGAGCAGGAGAGAGAGTGGCCAGCCTGGATCATGCTGGAGCTGCAATTGACCGATACGCTGGTTACCGAGGCTGCCTTTGAGGCGGTGGTCGTGGACAGGCTCATCGAGACTGACTGACCGTTTGCAAGCCACGATTGGATGACCATCGTTACTGGCGTCGAGGCAGGGAAGCCGGTCAGTGTGAACGATGGAGATGCAGTCTCCTTAGGGTCGTATGGGGTGATACTTGAGATCTTGCCCGACGCACCGTAGCTGACTGCGCTGCTTGCCATGGAGTTGTTGACCGTCCAGGACACGGTCACTGAGGAAGTAGTGACCGTGATCTTCGGGCTGCTGATTGCAAGTCCTGCTGAGAGGCTGATCACGGCCGTGCCGGAGATGGTGGGATCCTCCGTGCTGGTCGCTTTGACGGTCACCGATGATCCGGTGGACGGGGCAGTAAGGACACCGGCGGACGTGATGCTTCCGCCAGAGGTGGACCAGGTGACTGCCGGGGTGAAGTTTCCGTTTCCAGCCACCGATGAAGCGCACTGGGTGCTACCACCGGAGGACAGGCTGGTTGCCTGGCAGGTGACCATGACCTTGGTGATAGCAGGCAGGGGAGTGAGCTTGATGACCATCGATCCCGATTTTGCCGGGTTCACGATGCTGGTTGCAGTCACGGTGATGGACGTTCCGGTCTTTGGCGCAGTCAGGACACCCGCCGAGGTGATCGAGCCCGCAGAGGCCTTGAAAGTGACTGCCTTCGAGATCTTTCCGCTGGCAGTTACGTTCGGGGAGCAGCTGGTGGAGCCACCCTGCGGCAGTGGGTTCTCTGCGCAGGTGAGGGCCACAGCCGTAATCTCGGGTACCGAGCTGAGCGTCAGGGTGATGGTGCCCGACTTGGACGGGTCTGCAACGCTGGTTGCCTTCACTGTGATGGTCGAGAACAGCAGGTTCAGGGGCGCGCTGAGTACGCCTGTCGAACCGATTGAGCCGACCGACGTCGACCATGTAACTGCTGAGGAGTAGCTGCCGGTACCGGATACGGTTGCTGCGCATCCGGTTGATCCGCCCAGCAGGAGTGAAAGCACCGAGCAGTTGACCGAGACGCCTGTCACAGCGCTGGAGCCGTTGCTGGTCGTCAAGGTGACCTGCTGCGTAGGAGTCTGGCCATCGATCATCGAATAAGCAGCCAGGTAATACGTGGTGCTGGGCTGCAGTCCGGTAAGCGTAAGGCTAGGCGAGGTGGACAAGCTTCCGCTATAGGGGGTGTTCAGGCCGCCTGCAGGCGTGGTGCCGTAGGCGATCGCGCTCGTTGCCGGCCGGTTCAGCTTCCAGTTGACGGTTGCCGTGGAGCCGGTCACGGAGTAGGTCAGATTACTGATAACAAGCACAGTGCTTACGGAAAGCGTAACCCTTGCCGACTTGCTGGTGTCCTGAGTGCTGGTTGCGGTCAGGGTAACGGTGTCTCCAGTCGTCGGGGCCGTCAGGCTGCCGGCAGAAGTGATGGAGCCAGCAGTTGTCGACCATGTGTAGCTATTGTCGAAGCTGCCCGAGCCCTGAACGGTGGCAGAGCAGGCGATTACCTGGCCTTGACCGACCGAGGAGGCAGGGCAGGTTGCAGTGATGCCGGTGATGGTATCGGCCGCAAGCGCAATCGTGAAGCTGGCACTCTTTGATTGGTCTGCTACCGAGGTTGCGGTGATGACTGCGTTTCTACTGGAAGGCAGGCTTGCTGGAGCAGTATAGGTGCCGTCTTTCGAGATGCTGCCTGTGCTTGCTGACCAGGTGAAGGCGTTGCTGTACTTGCCCTGTCCGGCCACGCTGGCGGTGCAGACTGTGGTGTCGTTCGGAGACAGCGTGGACTGGGCGCAGGTGTCAGCTACGCTGGTGACCGTTGACGCGATGTTGGGTGCCGGCACGCTGAGAACCGTCATGGAGAAGGGCGGAAGTGAGACGATCGCACCCGCACCGAGCGACTGCGAAGAAGTCGAGATCGCGACGTTCTCCTGTGCTTCGTTATTGGCGGTAATAGTCTGAGCAGTAAGCGTGTTGACAGTCGCGTTGCCCCTGGGCGTGTTCAGACCGTCGAAGTTGACTGGAAGCGCGCTGGTACGGCTCAAATTGAAGAGCACGATGTTTAGCGTCGTGCCGTCGGAGTAGGCCATGCTCTGGATGTAGTGAGCATTTGCCAGCGAGAAGTTATCGTTGCTGGTGAGCGGCTGGTTCCAGGTAGGGTTCGTGCCCCCCTGCGAGGTTGCGAACATGGTCGGCAGAATTGCCATGTTGGCGAGCTGCTCTGAAAGAAAGGTCGGCCGACGTAGGTCGGTTGCGCCGCCCATATCGATCGTCGCGCCCCAGATAGGACTTGTCGTTGCTGAGCCGGAGCCGCTGCCGTTGAAGCCGACATCCAGCCCTTCAAGTGCGAACATGTTCTGCACGGTCACATTGTCATCGCGCTGCGCGAGCAGCATGTTCGCGGCAACAGACAAGCCGGCTCCAAGCGACGGAATCGCCTGGTTGACAGCCGCCTGTGAGACTGATCCCTGGTTCGCATCGACATTCACTTCGTAGACTGCGAGTTTAGCGGGTGTAGGCCCGGACGAGGTGGCAACTGCAGCGTTGGCAGCGGTCCATCCGGCCGGGTCATTGTTCATCCACTCCGGCTGAGCGAGCATGGGCCCAAAGATCTTTTCTGAAGATCCAGCGTCATTGAAGATGTTGAAGTTATAAGGAGCGATGTCGACCGTGTCGTAGCCTGAGCTCGCAGCGAGCGCAGCTTTTGTCCAGAAGGAGACCGCCGCGAAGCCATCAAGAACAAGGTCAATTTTTTTGGCAGAATAACTTGGCGATGCTTTAGCAGCTGCGAAGATGGTGGCAGCACGCGTTCCGTACGCAGTAGCATCGCTCATATTCGCGCCCGGGTTGCCGGTGTTCCAGACTTCGTTGCCAAACTCAAGATGGATCTGGGTGAAAACGCTCGTCCAGGGGTCGGACTGACCCATCGCGGCGCGCTTCGCACCGTAAGTGGTTGTGGAGGCGCCGCCAAGATACTCCATCAGGTTTGTCATCTCCTGGGTCGTCATACCGGTTGGCATGGTGTACCAGGGTTCTGCACCGATTGTCTGACAGAGGACCAGGAAATCGTGCAGGCCCATAGCCATATCGTCCTGCTCGGAATTATGCGGGCTGTATCCAGTTCTCATACGCGCGAAGTCAGGCGCAAGAATGTTGTCGATTGAGCTGCCCCAGTTGATGCCGGAGTCCATGTAGCGGAGTGTCCCGGGATGGAGCGTCTGCAAGGTTGAGACAACGGCGTTCCGGTATGCAGTCGGGTTATCCGATGCGGCTGCTTCGGTGAAGGCGACGTCGTCGATCAGCATCCCGCTCTGGTTGAGAGCAAAACTGAGAGCGATTGCACCCCCGCTGGTCACGTCGTTATGAATTGAGAACGTGTAGCTGTAGTCCTGCCAGTTGTTGGTCAGATTGACAGTCTGGTTCCAGAACGGGACCGTGCCGCTGGCTGCGTTGCGCACAAGGTTGAGGGCGACCTGATTAGTGCCACCAAGCCCCTTGGCCCGGAACGAGACGGTATAGTTGCCGCTCATCTTGAGGAAGATTCGGCCATCGGTGCCGTCGTTATAGTTGCTGAGTCCTGCCTGCTGGCCGCTGCCGGTGGCGTCGAGGCTAAGTGCCTGCTTGCCCGGAGTGTTTGGCGAAAGGTCGGTCGTGTCCGTTGCAATGGTGGCGCCGCCGCTGGCAGACGTCCACCAGCCAGCCTGGGCGTTCCCAGGAACGCTAAGGCGTACGACCACGTAATCGCCTACCGTGGGTGCTTTGCTCGCTCCTGAGAGATGGACAGTAACGCCGGTGGCACCGATTACCGCTGCGGTGCTGCTGGTGACTGTAGCTTCGGCCCCGGTTGCAGGTCCGTAGATGAATGATGCATTGCCGCCCTTCAGAAAGTTAGCGGGCCAATAGTTATAAAGGTTGTCATCGGTGCAGGAGGTAGCTGTGACTGTCTGGCAATGCAGGATGGTCTGCCAGGTCTCGGCCTCAAAGCCGGGATTGCGGAAGGACAGGTTCCGCATAATGATGCCTGAGTCCCAGAAGTCCTGTGTGCCCAGATTCATGCCCAGGCGCTTGGCATTGGTAGTGATGGGTGTGTCGGAGACTGTGATGGTAGTCGGTGTGGTCGTATTCGACTGTGCCAAAGCGATCGAAGTAGAAGCGGCGCCCATCAAGAAAAGGGCAGTACCTAATACTCCAAGTCGGGCATATTGTGTTCTTGCGGTCTTTCTAGAAGTCAGCATGGGGAAGGCTCCGAGAGAACATGGTTAGTGAATCAGCCTTAGTGCTCAGAACCTTGATCGTCTTATGCTTCATGACTGATCGGAACCGCAGAGAACTAAGATCTGGTAAGGATGTCGTTCGGTCTCTTCCAGAATGCTAAGTTCCATGTGGGTCGCAGTGATATGACTCGTTGGTCTGCGAAGGTGGCTGAATAGAGTTTGGTTTCGAACGAAAGTAATGTTTGTCGTGACTGCTTGCTGAATATTTGTCGCAAACAGGTAACCTGTAAACGAAGCTTTTACGCGGAACTTTCCCTGAAATCCCGAAGGATCTTTTGCACGCGTACTCCTCTTTGCCTTACTAGCGACTTAGAGAGAGTGCTTCAACTTGCAGACTGTTAGGGCTTGCGGCGGATACACATGTGGCTCGGGGTTGCCCGCGGCAGCTCGGTGGAAGTGGCTAGTTATGTTTGTCTGTACTAACGCTAGAGTCAGAGGCAACCTATAACAATAGGCAAATATTTCCTAAATGCCGAAGTTTTGCCCGTCCGAGCCGTAAGGTGCATCGCTACGTGGCCTATTTACTTCAAGATACCGACTTACAAGCTCGAGCTGAGGATCGATCAATAAAGAATGAATTCTGCCGAATACGGGAGATCGAATCCGTTCTAGACGATAGTGCGATCACATCTTAGCTTCCGACAAGCACCAAGCAGACCAGCATGCATGTCGCTGGGGACCTTTCCCCACTCTTTGTAGTAAGGTGCAGTACCTCAGCGTCGCGGGTGAAAGCCCGTAGAAACGGGCTCCCAATCTGGCGGACTACTGAAGTTGGTCTGGAATTACGGCGTACTGAATGAGCAGCTCAAAAGGAACTATTTTCAGAGTGTTCTCATGTGTCGCTTCGAGTACCACCGGGCAGGCTGCCCCTGCCTGCTGGACCTGCAACCATCGCGCAGCGCAGACGCACCAGCGATCGCCCGGCTTGAGGCCGGGAAATCCATAGGCGGGCATAGGCGTGGAGAGATCGTTGCCGAATGCCTTCGAGGCCTTCAGGAAAGCAGCATCAACGATGCAGCAGACAGTGTGAACGCCTAAATCGTCCGGACCGGTCTCACAACATCCTGTGCGATAAAAGCCGGTCATAGGATCGCAGCTGCAAGTGGTAATCGGCTGACCGAGGACGTTCTTTCCGCGCGAGGGTTCCTGATCTGTCTTAGGCATGAGTAACTCGATCCTTTGGGCTTGGCAGTAAGGTCATACGCATGGTGTCGGCTGCAATCGACATCAGGGTTCACGAGAATGGAACGAGGCAAGGGTCTGCGCTACTTCGACACCATGGCAAGCTGCTGCTGGTATTCCTCGTATGGTCCTTTGTGGTCGGTGATGGTGAAGCTGGAAGGACCGCCTTCGAAATGCCAGATGCGGGTGCCTGCCTCTTCGATCAGGTCCTGGTCATGGGTGACAAGGAAGACCGTGCCCTCGTACTTCTGAATGGCCTGATTGAGCGCGTTAATGCTTTCGAGGTCAAGGTGATTCGTCGGTTCATCCAGCACCAGAACGTTGGGCTTCTGCAGCATGATCTTGCAGAAGAGCAGACGCGCCGCTTCGCCGCCCGAGAGTGCGTCTGTCTTCTTCAGGCCTTCGTCACCCTTGAAGAGCATCTGGCCAAGGATGCCGCGAATGTCTTCTTTGGTCGCTGCCGGATCGAACTGATGCAGCCAGTCTGAGGCTGTCATGCCGAGTTGAATAGAGCCTTTGTGATCCTGCGCAAAGTAACCGATCTGCGCCTCGTGGCCCCACTTCACGCTGCCTGAATCGATCGACACATCCTTCTCGTCGATACCAGGGCCGTTTGCAAGAAGCGCCTTAAGCAGCGTGGTCTTGCCCTGGCCGTTACGGCCCATCAGGATCACTTTATCTCCACGCGAAATAGAGGCGGAGAAGTCATTGATGACATGCTCTACCTTGCCATCTTTCTGCTCGTAGGATTTGTTTACATGCTCGAACTCGAGAACGTTCTTGCCTGAAGGTCGCTCCATCTTGAACGCGATGTAGGGGCGCGCGATATTTGAGCGGGCGAGTTCGCTGGTGGCGAGGCGTTCCACTTCCTTCTTGCGCGAGTTCACTTGCGATGAACGCGTGCCGGCAGAGAATCGAGCGATGAAGTCGTTGAGTTGTGCAATCTTCTTTTCGCGCTGCTCGTTCTGCGATTCGATCCGGGTGCGGACACTGGTCTTCTGGAAGACCATGTCATCGTAGCCACCGTTGTACGTAATGATGGTCTCGTAATCGATGTCTGCGATGTGGGTGCACACGTTATTGAGGAAGTGACGATCGTGCGAGATTGTAATGACGGTGCCGTTATAGCGGTTCAGAAAGTCTTGCAGCCAATGAATTGATTCAAGGTCTAGATAGTTCGTGGGCTCGTCAAGCAGCAGGGCTTGTGGATTACCGAAAAGCGCCTGCGCGAGCAGGACGCGAACTTTTTGCCCGCCCTGGAGCTCTGACATCTTGCGATCGTGAAGTTCGTCGGGGATGTCGAGACCTTGCAGCAGCACCGCGGCATTTGACTCGGCTTCATAACCATCTTCATCGCCAACTGTGCCTTCAAGTTCGCCGAGGCGTGAACCGTCCTCGTCAGTCATCTCGGGCTTGTTGTAGATAATCTCGCGTTCCTCAAGAGCAGCCCAGAGCGCTTTGTTTCCCATGATGACTGTGTCGATGACGCGGTAAGCGTCGAAAGCGTACTGGTCCTGCGAAAGGACGCCGATCTTACGAGGGCGAACGACAGTGCCTTTCTGCGGATCGATCTCTCCGGTAAGGCACTTCATGAACGTCGATTTGCCTGCGCCATTTGGCCCGGTGAGGCCGTAGCGACGGCCTGTGGTGAAAGTGACAGATACGTCTTCGAAGAGAAGCTTCGAGCCGTAGCGCATCGTGACGTTTGAGACGGAGATCATGAAGTTGTTTCCTAATTGCACCCTAAGTTCGGGGCGAGATGGGTCGGCGATTTGGCCTAAGCACTAGTTTATGGGATTTGTCGGCCCAATGCGAAAAACCCCGGTTCGCCTTTATGGTGTAGGCGAGCCGGGGCTACGTTCACGAACGATTATTGGCCGCGACGAGCTGGGCCGGAGCGGCTGCTGCTTGGACGACTGCTGTTGGAGCGGCCGAAGTTGCTTGGTCCACGTCCACCGGAGTTGCGTCCGCCGGCGAAGCCGCCGCCCCCGCTGCCAGAGCGGCCGCGAGGAGCATTGCCATAGTTATTGGTCGGCGTGGTCATCGGGGTGACAGGCTCGTTACCCTTCCATGAACGCGTCTCCATCTGCATAAGATCGTTTGTGCCACGTGAGGTGAGGTCAACAGGCTTGTTGCGCTCTTCCTTCTCAAGGTTCTTGTCGGCCTCGCGCCATTCAAACTTGATCTTCAGTTCGCGCTCAAGCTTGCGAGCGTCAGACTTCTCCTGCGGCATAACAAAGGTCGTAGCGACGCCCTTCTTGCCGGCGCGTCCGGTACGGCCAATGCGGTGAACGAAATCGTCCGATGCATTGGGCAGATCGTAATTGACCACATGTGCGATGTCGTTGACGTCAATGCCACGCGCGGCTACGTCGGTGGCTACGAGAACACGGTGCTTACCGTTCGCAAAGCCTTTCAGCGCGGCAGTGCGCTGCGACTGCGAGCGGTCGCCGTGGATTACGTCCGCATCATGACCAAGCTTTTCGAGCTTCTTCGAGATGCGGTCCGCACCATGCTTGGTACGGGAAAACACGAGGAACGTTCCTTCTTCCTGGCGCAGCATCTGGTCGAGCAGGCCAAGCTTCTGGTCCTGCATCACGGTATAGACGCGGAGCTCAACACGGTCGGAAGGTTTCGAGGTGGTACCGATCTCGACGCGAACTGGCTTATTGACGTAGTCGCGAACGATCTCGCGAATGTTAGCGTCCAGGGTCGCCGAGTAGCACATCGTCTGGCGGGTCTTCGGAATCGCGCCAACAATGCGGCGGATGGCGGGAAGGAAGCCCATGTCGAGCATGCGATCGACTTCGTCCAGAACGAACATCTCCACGCTTGAAAGGTTCACGCTGCGGCGGCGGAGGAAGTCTTCGAGGCGGCCAGGGGTGGCAACGACGAGTCGAGGGCCACGGTCAAGCTGATCAAGCTGCGTGTTCTCGGAAAGACCACCGCATACCAGCACAGCGTCTCCCTTTGAGTTGGGAACAAGCTTGTTGTAAGCCTCGAGAACCTGCATCGCGAGCTCACGGGTGGGTAGCAGGATAAGCGAACGGATCGGGCCGCGTTTGCCGCGAGTACTGGGCACGGAAGTAGCATCCATGCGCTCGATCATCGGAATCAGGAAGCTGAGGGTCTTGCCGGTGCCTGTCGAAGCGGTGGCGAGGATGTCAGCACCCTCAAGCGCCGGCGGAATGGCCTTGGCCTGGACTGGGGTCGGCAGGGTAAAGCCAGCCGCAGTGAGGCGGGTCTTTAAGGAGTCGGAGATCTTGAAATCGGTGAAGTGAACATCAGCGACGAGGGGAAGACCGGTCGGAGAGAGGAGCAACTCAGGGGAATCATTCATTGGGGCGGCGGAGGCTTCCATCATTGGTTCTAGCGTTGCAGTCGTCAAGATAGTCCTTATATTTCTGTCGTTCTGGTTGCTCAGCTCGCTTGTGGCGCACGACATTGTCGTTACTTCTATCAAGCGGCAGACCAAACCAATCAGGCCTTGTGGCCCAGGTATGCAGTCATGGATTTCTTTGTGTCAGCATTGCTGTACCAGATGGCGAGCGCTGCTGCTGCACGGCGAGACTTGTCCTGTGACAAGCCTTCCAGCCAGAGCAACCAGCGCGGCTTCTGAGCTTCAAGGCTCATATAGAAGGTTTGCGGTGGAAGAGGCGATTCGCAGTCTCTGGCCAGATCCCAAATCCACACGGAGTCTTTGCCTGCGAAGCCTGCGCCAGTTTTGACCAACGCAAGAAAAGAATAGCATAGATAGCGGATGTTGGCGAAGGACTTCCGCCCGCCGAGTCGTACGAAGCATCCAGTCGGTCAGTTAGAAGCTTCTTGCCAGTGCAAATCGAATCTGGATCGGTTCTACAGGATGGAAGACGTTTGTAAAGGCCGGAGCAGCAGTCGGCGTACTCCGTGACGAATAGGCATAGTCAATGTCGTGATCGTGCCGGTTTAGCAGGTTGAGCAACTCGGCTGATACGTGCCACCTCTCGCCAATCTGGTAACCAGCTTCGGCGTTCAGCAGAACCGTCGCTTTCGAGCGGTAGAGTGAGTCTGAGGTCAAATCTCTCGGGCCAAAGTTACGCAAACGCATCGTCGCCAATAATCCTTTGTAGTTGTGCAGTGTCACGCCCGATGAAATCACTAGGCCGACCGCTTCTGGCACACGCTTTCCGCCATGACTACCCGGTGCAGCATCGCCGTCGTCCGTTGTGGTGAACAGTGCTCGCGAGTCTGCCATGTCGAAGTCAAGGACCAGGTGATCGAGAGGTGTGTAGTAGTTCGCCCATTCAACACCGTACCGGTTGCTCGGCTGCGCTGAAGCAATGGTGCTTCCGGTATCGCCATCCTGCTGAAGTTCCGAAGCACTGTGCAGATACCAGGTCGAGACAGTGCTCTGTAAATGTGGGATTGCAGTTGTTCTCGTGCCTACCTCGCCGCCCTTCGTTGGAACCAGGGCTGGGATTCTCGCAACGGCGGTATTGGGGAAGGGATTGTCCGCCGAGATTGGCTGCACGGTCTGCGTCGCGCCACGTGCGTCGTTGCTATGCAAACTAAAGCCGCTCTGCGCATAAAACTCCGTGTTGAACCAGGGACCGAAGATCAGGCTTACCTTCGGGCTGGGAAGGAATTTCGAGGCTGTGCCAGTGTTAGCCGGGGTGACCAGACTGGTGACGTTGAAGTATTCCAGGTCGCCGCGCAAGGCCGCGACCGAGCGAATCTTTCCTGCCCACTGAACTTTGTTTTCCGCGTAGAAGCCGACCTGCGTGTCGGTGAATCGGTCCGCCTGCGTTGTCGCGGGCAAGGTGTTGCCAGTGGCTAAGTCTGTTTTATCGACGCGTACACGACCAGACGATTGGAAGAGTGCGTTGTGGATCCAGTCGCTGCGTACCTGCAATCCAAACGTATTTTCTACCTTGTGTTTAGACCAATTGCCGTAGATCGAATGACGCGCATCCAGCCCAGTCACCCACCGCCGGTCCTGCTGCTCGAATTGATCGCCGAGCTTCGGGTCCGTAAGGAAGTAAGTAAAGTCTGAGAATAGGTTGAGGTCGTAATAGAACCCATAGCCTGCAATCGTCGATTCGGAGTTCGCGCCTCGGCGATGCCATTCCGGCTGCATGCTATAGCGCTGTGAGTGGCCGCCATCGGTCGAATTCAATGCGCCGAAGAGACCAACGAGCGAAACGGCGTCATTCGGAAGCTGGTCGCTCGAGTGCCATGTGCCGTGATACCCGCGCGCGGTGACGCTGAAGCCGTTGCCGTCTTCTCCTTCGCTGTAAGTCGTCAGGCCATTGAATTTGTAGTAATTATCAGGGTGCGTCCAGGGCCCGTCATCGTGGTATGCCTCTCCGCCATATAGCAGAGTACCGGCGCCAAGCTTTTCGGATGCTCCAATGACAGCCCGCCCGTAGCCGTACATGCCGCCTTCCACATGAACGAAGTTCCGGGGCAGGGTCTTGAAGAACTCCAGGTGGGCTGATCCTGCCGAACCGTAGTTACCAACATCTGCATAGTAAGGACCTTTCTCGAAGTTCACGCGCTCTACAAACTCCGGGATCACGATGTTCATATCCGCATATCCTTCGCCATGTGCGTGTGAGGGCAGATTGAGCGGCATGTCGTCGAGGAAGATCGCGAAGTCTGTGCCGTGGTCCAGGTTGAAGCCGCGAAGAAAATACTGGTTGGCTTTGCCGCCGCCGGCGTGCTGCGTGATGATGAGACCGGGAACGGTTTCAAGGACCTCTCCTGCGCGTAGGATTGGCCGGTCCTGGATCTCTGCTGCACCAACTGTTCCCTGAGTGGCAGAGTCGGCAATACCTATGAGGTCACCTTCCCGGCCCTGCACGTCCATGATGGTGCTCACTGCACCTATGTTCAGAGAAATACGCAGGGACACCCCAGAGTTATCTAGAAGGACAGCCACTTCTTTCGATTCAAAACCGGAACTGGATACTTCAATCGAGTAGCTTCCGCTGGGGAGTTTAGAAAGCGTAAAGAAGCCGTGCGTGTCGGCCCGTGTCGTCCTCTGCAACGTGCCGTTCGCGTGATGAAGCAGCACATTAGCTCCCGCAATAGCTGCGCCGGCTTGATCAACGATGGTTCCTGACAGCTGGGACTTGTCGCCGGTGCTGACGGCCGACGTTTCCTGCGCGCTGGTAAGCATCGGAGCGACGATCAGGATCAAGGCCAGAAAAAAACACTTCATCTAACTCCTCTTGCAAGGGTCTTGCCAGGACCCCAGGATCTAACTCCATCTTCATGGCAGCAGCGTGAAGGCAGGCAGCAATCACAGAATTGCCTAAGTAGGAGACCAGGGCGACACCCAGGTCACTCACTCATGCCATTATGGCGCTACCGTTATCGCGGATGCAGAGCAGCGAAGTAAGAGTTCTAAGAGAGCAAAGGCGGCAGATAAATCTGCCGCCTTCATTGAATCGAGTGTCGACCAAAAGGGCTAGATGTGGCAGCTAACCATGCCACGCTTTTCCAGATAACGCTGGTGGTATTCTTCTGCCTTCCAGAAAGTCGTTGCGGGGAGGACCTGGGTAGCGATGGGTTTGCGGAATGCGCCTGAAGCACTCAACTCATCGATCTTGGCCTGAGCCACGCGGATCTGATCTTCAGTAGTGGCGAAGATGGCGCTGCGGTACTGCGATCCCCAGTCGGGACCCTGGCGATTGACCTGTGTGGGGTCGTGAAGTGCAAAGAAGGTATCGAGCAGCGTGTCATAGCCCAGGCGAGAGGAATCAAACGTGACTTCTACGACCTCTGCGTGACCGGTGCGGTCGGTACACACTTCCTTATAGGTAGGGTGCTCCAGTGTGCCGCCTTCATATCCGACTGCGGTATCAAGGACGCCTGGAAGTTCACTGAATCGTGCTTCGACGCCCCAAAAACATCCGGCGCCAAGTACTGCTTTTTCAATTGCCACAGGTGGTGCTCCTTCATGTTGCTGCATGACACGGATTGGATGCTCGCGGGAGGATTTTGTCATCCGCCAATCATCCGATCCTGTGTGAAAACCTGACGTAGCATCCTCCTTTGCAAGGACAAGCGTCAAGTGCAAACGCCGATGTCAGGGCGATACGCTGAACAATGTGGAGCCGCTATGGAAGCGCGGTAGACCTCGCGGGCAATCCTCAAGGAGGTTTTCATGCAGCTGGAAAGGGTGTTGCTGGCATTGACTATGGCCACTGCCGGGACAGCGGTAGCGCAGGATCCCTTCGTGGGAACGTGGGTTTATAACGCGAAGAACAGCTCAAAGCCGACGATCACATACGGCATCAAGGACCTGGGCAGCGACCGCTATGCGCTGACTGGAAGCTTAGGTGAGACGACCGAGATAAAGCCGATGGAGTCTCGATCAAATCTCCGTCTGGGCGACAGTGTCCTTCAAGAAGCTGGACGGCCATACATGGCAGATGAACAGAGTTAAGGAGCAGACCATGGTGCGGACCTATACAGTGTCTGCGGACGACAAAAACCTCACACTGATCGACAAGTTTACGGCTACGGATGGCAGTCACAGTAAGCTGACGACCACCTACGCGAGGACCGGGCCAGGCAGGAGCATCTTCGGGGAATGGAGTTCTCCCTCAATGGATGAAGTCGAAGAAGTCATCGATATCCAGCCTTATGGAAACGCAGGCATCACGGTTCTTTTTCCAGCCAGCAAGCACCGGATGGACCTTGAACTCGACGGAAAACAGTACCCGGACAAAGATTCGTCATCGACTCAAGTCGAAAGTACGTCAGGAACGCGTCGGGACGTGAACCATATGCACTTCGAAGATGAGGTTGATGGCGGGCCCATTACAACAGAGGATTATCAGGTCTCTGGTGATGCCAAGACATTAACAATCGTGAGTACAGCCTTGAAACTTCGGCCTTGTATACGGCTGTGTTCGTCAAGAAATAATCGCTGTCAGCTGGAACGGCGGGTCGGTTTCGACTTTGAGGCAAAAGTTCGGCGAGGCGGGGATGAGCGTTTCTTGACCGGCGCCTTTAGCTGTGCAAACTCAGGGACTTTCTTCTTGGGAACGACCTTCTTACCGCTGGCGGCACGGGAGAGTGCCATGACCTCGCCGGGTGTGAGCTCACGAAATTCACCGGGAGGTACGTCAAGGCGAAGCGCTCCGTAGCCAATGCGACGGATCTTCTCAACATGGTGGCCAATCTCTTCGAACATCTTGCGAAGCTGGCGATTGCGGCCTTCGGTCAGGGTGAGCTGATACCACGGGTTATCGCCACCTCGGACAAGTTCAAGCTGTGCTGGCGCGGTGATAATGCGGTCGCGGCGACCTGCACGGACTTCATCCAAACGGCCACGATCGATCATAATGCCGCGCCGGATCTGGTCGATGCCGGAGGCGGGCGGAACCCCGCTCACCTTGACGAGATAAGTCTTCTCCACACCGGCAGCTGCTTTCGACAGCGAGTTGGCAAGTTCGCCGTCGTTGGTCATCAACAGCAGGCCTTCTGAGAGGTAGTCGAGGCGGCCAACGGGATAAAGGCGAACTCTGTCGCCATGCGGGCCTGACTTGGGAGTCATGAGGTCCATAACGGTCGGGCGCTTCTGCGGATCGGTCAGCGTGGTGACGTAGCCGCGTGGCTTGTTCAGCATGTAATAGCGCTGCTCCTCCGGTCCCTGGAGCAGTTTGCCATCGACGCGAATGTGATCGCGAGCAGCGTCGGCGCGGGTGCCAAGCTCGGTAATGGTAGTGCCGTTTACCTGGACGCGCCCTTCGAGGATGATCTCCTCAGCCTTGCGGCGGGAGGCGATGCCGGCCTTCGCAAGAATCTTCTGGAGGCGGTCGCCCTTGGGTTCGTCGGCTTCAGGGGCATTCTTGGAGGTGGAAGAGTTCGGTGTCTTCGGCATGGCGTCTGCTTTCTGACTGCGGAGCTGCTCATCGCGGTCGGGTGATACGGTGCTACTGCCTTTATTGTATGTGCTGCGTGTGCGTGGCCCCCAACTGCTCTAAATTACAGCACCAAGCAGCGCGGCTTAGTGACTTCACATCCATGCGAGAGGTGGTGCGAAACAATCAACATCCGCCCATGAGGTAGACGTGGTCAAGGCAGTGCTATGCGACATTGATGGAACGCTGGTGGAAAGTAACTGGTTGCATGCAGCGGCGTGGAAAGATGCGTTGCAGGTTGCGGATCTCACGGTCGAGCTTGAAGAGGTCCGGCGCCAGATCGGCAAGGGCGGTGACGAGCTGATCCCTGTCTTTGTGCCTTGGTGGAAGCGCGCCGCAATCGAGGAGCCGCTGAAGGCGTACCGCAAACAGCTGTTTCTTATCAAGTATCTCGACCAGGTAAAGCCGTTCCCACACGTACGCGACTTGATGCTTCGCATGCAGCATCAGGGCATTCGTATCTCGCTCGCCTCTTCTGCCGATCAGGAGCAGCTTGAGGCATATAAGAAGATTGCGAACATCGATGACCTTGTGGAGAAGAGCACCTCGGCTGACGATGCTGACAAGTCAAAGCCACATCCAGATATCTTTCAGGCAGCGCTCAAGAAGCTTGATCTGAATCCAAACGATGTCCTTGCCCTAGGAGACACGCCCTACGATGCTGAGGCTGCAGGAAAAGCAGGCATCTGGACCGTAGGCGTGACTACCGGAGGGTGGAGCAAACAGGACCTGAAATTTGCCGGGTGCGTTGAGGTGTACAAGGACGTGGCAGAACTACTTGCGAACTTCGAATCAAGCCCGTTCTGCCGCAAGGACGCTTAGAGGTTGTTGGTGTCAATGGCCGGAGTTCTCTGCAAGCCATCCGGAGCGGGCTTCAACGGCTGATCTGGCGCGTATTCGTTATCCCCTTCAGGCGTCGCGACTGTGCTGGGCTCATTATCCTGGGGGTTGTTTGGTGAGTCTTTTGTGTTGGGCGCTGGATCGAGGTTCAAGTTAAGTTCGTTGGTCATAATGGCCGATTGGATTCAGCGGCCTCTTCTTCGGTTTGCTCGCGCTGCAACTCCGCGTCCATGGCAGGAGAATCGAAGGGAGTTTCTTCACCCGCCGCCTGCGAGTAGTCGGGAGGTAAGCCGGTAATGCGACCGTCAGTGATGACTTCATCGGCGAGTGTTTCGCCGGGAACGCCGATGGATGATCGGTCGGATTCTTCGAGCGGCATGCTGTTGCCGTCGGATTGTGGCTCTACTTCGCTGCTTTCCACTTCGAGGTCGTTCGGTGATTCTGGAATCTCTCGTGGCATGGGAATCTCCTCCTGGACAGGCTCTGAGAAGGTGTCGGCGAGTTCGCCCGCCATCTTCTCAAATTCTTCGATGCTAGGCAGCTCGGAGACGTCTTTGAGGCCGAAGCGAAGAAGGAAGTCGCGGGTGGTTTTATAAAGGATTGGCCGACCAATCACCTGCTTCCGGCCGGCAGTGGTAATCAGCTTCCTTGCCATCAAGGATCCGAGGACGCCACCGGAGTCGACCCCGCGGATCTCGGAGATCTCAGGAGCGGTAACGGGTTGTTTGTAAGCCACAACGGCAAGAGTCTCGAGCGCTTGAAGCGAAAGCTTGAGCGGCGGTTTGAGTGACTTCACAAAGCCACGAACAGCGTCGTGGTATTCGGGCTTGGTGGCGAGGCGATATCCGCTTGCGACTTCGCGAATCTCTAAGCCGCGGTCAGAGGTGGCGTAATCGGCTATGAGCTCTTCGAGAATGGAGCGAAAGTATTCGCGCAGGCGGCGATCGCGTGCTTTTTCATCCTGCCTCGCTGTCTTTGGGTCAGGCGCTCCTGGATGTTCAGGAAGGGGCGAGTCTTCGGTGGGTTCCGGCTCTCCGGTAGATACGGTGTCTGTCGGTGCTGGCTCCTCCGGTGCAAGGTGGCTCGGCTGCGGAGGCGCAGACGAGCCCTGAATGTCAGCTTCGGGCAATGGAGCAGCTTCGGGCATTTCAATGTCGAGCGCCAGAAACTGCTGGGCGGAGTCCATATGGTCGAGCTCAGCTTGCCCCTCCTGGCCGAGCAAGCCTGCTAGCTGGGCGAGCGTTACAGGTTCTTCTGACGCGTAGATGACTGCTTCGATCTTTGCTTTAAGGCTCATGGGTGTCAGGTGTAAGCATACCAACCGGCCGGGAACTGAGTACCTAGCGATTCGGATCCAGCGCGGAAACTGCAGAAGAAACTCCTTAAATGGAAATCCCCCGTTCTCAGGCCCCGGCGCCAGGAGAACAGGGGATTTTCGGTTTAGGAGGCTACTTAGCGATTAGATTGAAGAGCCAGAAGAGACAGCCGGATAGCAGGGCCGCGACCGGAAGGGTGAAAACCCATGCGAGTGCAATGTCCCGCAAAGTCGACATCTGCAGACCGCTTTTGTTCGCCGCCATGGTTCCGGCCACGCCTGAGGAGAGCACGTGCGTGGTTGAGACCGGAAGTCCGTAGGTATCGGCTGCCAGGATGGTGCACATGGCGACGAGCTCTGCAGATGCGCCCTGCGCGTAGGTGAGGTGCGTTTTGCCGATCTTCTCACCAACTGTTACAACGATGCGCTTCCAGCCAACCATCGTGCCAAGACCAAGCGCGAGCGCCACCGCAACCTTGACCCAGGTCGGGATGAAGCGCGTCGACTTGTCCAGAAAGCCCTTGTAGTTGCCGATGATCTTTGTATCGGCAGCGGAAAGCTTTGGGGCGTCCTTTGCTTTGCCAAGGATGCGGAAGGTCTCGCTGGTCAGATACATTTCATTACGCACGTTGGACTGCATATCTGCCGGTACGCTACCGAGAGAACCGTAGCGGGTGGCCTCGTTGTTGATGTTGTTCACCATCTGCTGCAGCGCAGGCATGACGCTGGTGTCGTACTTCTTGGTGCTGACAAACCTCTCGAGCTCCGGACCGGGATCCTGGATGACGGCGGCGGGCTCAATGTAGTTCGAGAGCGCTCCGGCAACCTGCGTCGAGACAGCGGCAAAGGTCTGCACTTCCTTTGCATTCACGGTGTGATTCAGCGCATAAGCGGTGGGGACGGTGCCGACGAGGATCAGCATGATGAGGCCCATGCCCTTCTGCCCGTCGTTCGAACCATGCGCGTAGGAGACACCGCCGCAGGTAAGAATCAGCAGGCAGCGGATATAGAACGGCGGTGGTGCAGAACCTTCTGGAGCCTGATAGAGACGAGGGTCTCGAGCGACCAGCTTGAAGAGGAGGAAGACCAGCGCGGCACAAACGAACCCGACAACGGGCGAGATCAGCAGTGCCTTGAAAACCTTGGTGACCTGCTCCCAATCAACGCCAGCAGTACCGGAGTTGCCCTGCATCAACTGATTGGCGATGCCGACTCCGAGGATCGAGCCGATCATGGTGTGTGAGCTGGACGCCGGAAGACCGCGCCACCAGGTAGCTAGATTCCATAGGATGGCCGCGACCAGAAGCGCAAAGACCATGGAGAAGCCAGAACCTTTAGAGACCTTAAGGATCAGCTCGACAGGAAGGAGCGTAATAATCGAGAAGGCGACGGTCCCGGAGCTAAGCAGGACCCCAATGAAATTCATAATTCCGGAGTAGACCACCGCAATGTGGGGCTCGAGCGAATGCGTGTAGATGCACGTTGCGACGGCATTTGCGGTGTCGTGGAAGCCGTTGACGAACTCAAACCCTAGAGCAATGAAGAGAGCAAGTCCGAGAAGGACGAACGGGAAGACCGAGGCGTTATGGACGATTGAGAGATCTTTCGCCAGCTTGGTCCAGATGTAAGCTACGCCTGCAACAAGCATGATCCCGAAGACTATGCCGCCGATTTTACCGGGCGAGGATTTCTTAAGTTTTTCGTCTAGGAGCGAGCCAGTAGAGGTTGCAATAGGAGCGGTGTAGCTGCGTGTGGGGGTTGCCATAGGTATTTGCCTTGTAGTTTCAATGGATGGGCGTTGACTACAAAGCTAGGCGAAGTTTGCGAACGGAGTGTTACGGGAGTGTGAAGTGTGAGCGAGTTACTAAAGACTTGTTCTTGGCGCAAATGCGACTTCCCGGGGAGATCAAAACTCCTGGAAGTCTCCGCCAGAGGAGTACTGGCCTGCGACTGGGGTCTCAACGTCTTCCTCGCGAACCGAGGCACGCAGGATGATGCCGCTCTCGAACTCGATCTCAATGGCCTCTCCTTCTTCAAGAGTTGCGGCGGTTACATCTTCGGCGATGATGCCGCAGAGATGATTGCGGTACTCCGGCTCACCGAAGGCGTAGGACCCCTCTTCGCGGAAAACATCGGGCCACGCAAAGAAGGTGAGGGTAGGACCATCGAAATGGAGGATCAGGTGGTCCTGAATGAACTCGACCGAGGTGAGTTCCTGGCCGACGAGAGCGCTAAGGTCAGGCATGGTGCGTCGCCTCATATTGCACGTGTATAGGTTCTTCGCTGAGCTCAGAAGGACGGCAACAGCGAGGTGCGGCCTAGTGGCCAGTCTCTTCGCTGGTAAAGGCTTCGTAGGCGGCCGCATCGAGCAGAGCCTCAGCCTGCGATGGGTCCGAGATGGTCAGCTTCATGATCCAGGTGGTGTTGGCGTCGGCATTGATGGTCTCGGGCGCGGAGGTGAGGGCTTCGTTGATCTCGGTGACGATGCCTGAGACCGGGGTGTAGATGTCAGAGACAGATTTGACCGATTCAATGGAGCCGAAGGTAGATCCGGCTTCGAGGGTGTCACCTACCTTGGGAAGCTCGACGAAGACGATATCGCCGAGGGAGTGCTGGGCGTAGTCGGTAATGCCGATCGAGCCGGTCGTGCCCTCGATCGAGAGCCACTCGTGCTGCTTGGTGTACTTATAGGTTGCCGGGTAGGACATGATCTTGGTTATCTCCAACTGAGATTGTAGCGTCTGGCAGCAGATCGGACGTAAGACGCGCTGACCCGCTTTGTTGCGACCCATCCCAGGGTGCTGTTCGGCCAATGGTAAGACGTGTTAGCGTTGGCGGCTGGGAGACCCACATCGATGACACGTTTGATCCCAAAGCGGATGTCGTATTTGGTATTACTTTCGGTTTGTGCCGGGAGCGGATTGGCACAGGAGCCGAAGATGAAAAATAGCAGCACGATTGGACCGGATGGGACGGCTTATGTGACGCGAGTCGTCCCGGTGCCGATGACCATCAGCCCGGAGGCGCAGAAGCAACTGGCGCAGGTGACGTCGGACACTGAGGTGCCGACGACGCTGGAGCAGCGACGCACAGGAACCGACAAGTGGCAGGCGGGAGCGGGCGAACTTTCCAAGCGGATGTATCCGGCGAACGTTGAGCCAGGGACGATTGCAGGTGTGCCGGTGCGGTTTGTCAATCCGCTAACCATGGCTGAGGAAAAGCGCGATCGGGTGCTGATCAACCTTCATGGCGGCGGATTCAACTCAGACTCTGGTTCGCTTACAGAGACCATACCCATTGCAAATCTGACGGGAATTAAGGTGGTGGCGGTGCTCTACCGCCTTGCGCCGGAGCACCCGTTTCCGGCGGCGCTTGACGATGCTGTAGCGGTCTATAAGGAGCTGCTGAAGACGTACAAGCCGAGCCACATTGGCATCTATGGAACCTCGGCGGGGGCGATCCTTACGGCGGAAGTAACGGTGAAGCTGAAGCAGTCAGGGCTGCCGCTGCCGGGGGTGACGGGCATCTTCTCCGGCATGGGAGACTTCAGCCGGACGGGCGACTCGATTGCGCTCTATGCGTTGAACGGCTTTTCAGGGCATCTCGATCCACCCAAGCCGGTCAGCACCGGCGGTGAATATACGGGGAGCACGGACAAGAAAGATCCGGTGCTGTCGCCGATCTTTGCCGACCTGTCGGGACTTCCACCAACGTTGTTTGTGACAAGCGGGCGAGACCTGCTGGTAAGCGGGACGACGACGCTGCACCGGGCTTATTTGCGGGCCGGGGTGGACGCGCACCTGGTGGAGTTCGAAGGTCTGCCTCACGCCTTCTGGAACAATCCGGAACTGCCTGAGTCGAAGGAAGCAGACCAGATCATGGCCAGATTTCTGGAAGGGCATCTCGGGCGATAGTGCGCCGAGCTTAGTGGCACAAACGGGCGACAGTTTGCAGTGGTTTGCCCATCAATCATCTGCCCACCAGGAGTTGCGCAGCGCCTGGATCAACGACCTGGTGGGCTTGTGACTTTCGTTTCTGGCCACAAGGCGCCCGCTCTTTAAGGCGTGGAGAGCTCAATTTAGATTTTCTGCTTCGCCCAACTGCCTCTGCGGAACAGGTACAGGCTGGTGAGAACGACGGTGAACTGTGCAACCACGACGGACCAATAGACTCCATTGACTTGCATGGCGGTGTGCATCGCGAGAAACCATGCCAGCGGGATTTCAAGGATCCAGAAGCCGAAGAGGTTGACGTACGTCGGCGTAAGTGTGTCGCCGGAGCCGTTGAACGCCGCCATCAGCACCATTCCATAAGCGAAGGCGATGTTGCCGCAGCTGAAGATGCGCAGGCAGGGAACTGCGGTACGCAGGACCTCCGGATCGGAGGTAAACAGGCGAAGGATGAAAGGCGCAAAGGCGATGAAAACGACGCCCACTGAGCCAAGGAAGACCATGTTCCACAAGCCGGTGCGCCAGACCGCGTTGCGGGCGCGGTCAGTATGGCCAGCGCCGAGGTTCTGGCCGACGAGAGTGGCTGCGGCGTTGCTCAGCCCCCATGACGGCAGGATGGCGAAGATGACGATGCGGATTGCAATGGTGTAGGCGGCAAGCGCCGGCGCTCCGAAGAGGCTGACAATGCGGACAAGAGCGATCCAGCTCGCCTGCCCGACAAGAAATTGCAGAATTCCAGTAATAGAGACTTTCAGCAATCGCCACATCACGGCAACGTTGAGCCGGAGATGGCAGGCAAGGATGCAGAGGCGTTCCGTACCGCGGAAGAGCCGGTAGAACTGGTAGAGGACACCGATGCCGCGACCGGTGAAGGTGGCGAGCGCGGCACCGGTGACTCCCATGTGTGGAATAGGTCCGAGACCAAAGATGAAGATAGGGTCGAGGATGAGGTTGAGGATGTTCGAAACCCAGAGCAGACGCATGGCGATTGCTGCGTCTCCCGTGCCGCGAAAGATTGCGTTGTTGAGGAAAAGCATCAGCACGACGCCCGAGCCGCCGAGCGCAATGCGCATATAACTGGTGCCGCTCGCGATGATGGCGGGTGTCGCGCCCATGGCGGCGAGGAGCTTTGGGGCAAGAAAGAAGAACGGCAAACCGAGGACGACGGAAGCAAGAAGGCCGAGGATGATCGCCTGGACTGCGGAGATGGCCGCGCCATCGGCATCTTTTTCACCGATTCTCCGCGCGACCATGGCGGTTGTGGACATGCTGAGCCCAAGGCCGACGGCGAAGACGAGAGTCAGTATGGATTCAGTAAGCCCGACGGTGGCGATGGCATTCGGACCAAGGCGGCTGACCCAGAAAACATCCACGACAGCGAAAAGCGATTCAAGCACCATCTCCAACACCATGGGAATGGCGAGCAGGAGAATAGACCGGTTGAGACTGCCGGTGGTGTAGTCCTGGTGGCTGCCGCGCAATGCCTCTTTGATGGATTGCCAGAGAGTCGGCGCAGGCGCTGCAATCGAGGCTTGTTCAGTCATCGGGTGAGGCTATGGTAGCGCGAGGCAATGAAATCTGCTTCAGGCAGTGGAGGCGTCGACACAAAAGCGTCCACGGAAGACCTGATAGCCTTCGGTCTTGTCGCAAGAAGGGAAGTGTGGATCTATGAAGAAAGCAACTCCCCGCGCGCGGTGGAAGCGTGACAAGCTAAGCAACTTTCTTCTGCCGCTTGTAAAAGGGCAATGGGACTACCTTTGCGGTGACTAATTGACCGCGAATTTCAACAGTCAGTTCGGTGTCGAATGTGGCGAACTCGGGGGTAACAAAGGCCATGGCAATAGCCTTCTTAAGGAAGGGCGAAGGGCCGCCGCTGGTGATCTCGCCGATGCGGACGCCTTCTGTGTTGCAGACGGGATACCCATCTCGGCCAAATCCTCGCCCGGTGATTTCAAGGCCAACCAGCTTGCGCTCAGGCCCGCGAGCTTCCTGGATTGCAAGTAACGCGTCACGACCAACGAACTGGCCCTTGTCGAGCTTGGCGTAGCGACCAAGATTGGCTTCGAAGACGTTGATTGTGTCTGAGATCTCGTGGCCGTAGAGTGCCATGCCGGCTTCAAGACGAAGGGTGTTGCGTGCGCCAAGGCCGCAGGGCATGATGCCGAACTCAGCACCGGCAGCGAGGACTTCGCCCCAGACTCGGCTGCTGGTGGGCTCGTCGGCAGGTATGTAGATCTCAAAGCCATCTTCGCCGGTGTAGCCGGTGCGGGCAATCATCACGTTGTGGATGCCGCATACCTGGCCCCAGGTGAACCGATAGTTCTTGATCATGGAGAGATCGGTGGACGTCAGCTTCTCCAGCGTCTCCGCCGCACGCGGACCCTGGATGGCAAGCTGTGTGTAGTAGTCGGAGAAGTCATTAATGTGCACGCCCGGCATATGGCCGATGGTCTTGCGGACCCATTGAACGTCCTTCTCACGCGTCCCGGCATTGATGACGATCAAATAGTCATTATCGGAAAGCTTGTGGACGATCACATCATCCACAAACGCCCCGTCAGGGTGAAGCATGGCCGAGTACTGGGCCTGGCCAACGGCGAGCTTCGAGGCATCATTCATGCAGAGCTGTTGGATGGCAGCGAGCGAGCCGGGTCCGCGAAGCTGGATATCGCCCATGTGCGACACATCGAAGAGGCCAACGGCGGTGCGCACGGCCATGTGCTCGGCGATGAGGCCGGAGTATTCGACGGGCATGTCCCAGCCGCCGAAGTCGACCATTTTGGCGCGGGCGGCACGGTGCGTCACGTTGAGAGAGGTCTGTCGGAGAAGCTGGCGAGGGGTAGGAGTGGCAAGGGTTTCCATGTGGTTCCTTCTCCCGTAGCCGGGATCTTAAGGGTAGCACTTTGTAAATGTGCGTCGCCGCGAAGGTACGCAACGCAGGACTTGGTAGATGACCTTGCTCCCGGCATCTGTGCGTGCTCAGCCCTCAAGAATGTGCTGGCTCCTCGCGCTACTTCAACCTGGGTTGGACGCTGCGCGAGTCTGCATCGGGCTTTATTGCTTCGGTCAAGACGCGCCCGACTGCGGCGCTTGGACGGTTGATCCGCAGCAGGGAAGCGAAGGTCGCTGCGATGTCTACCGGTGCTACGACGCCGTGATACGTTCCAGGAACAAACGGCTCGCCGTACAGTTCCAGAGGGACATGGCGATCGTAGCTGTTCGCAGAGAAGTGGGTTGTTCCGGAGCCGTGCCATGGAAACTGGTAAGGACCGAAGTTTATGTGGAGCGCCCAGCCGACATAGGTTGAATAACTGTGGGCGATCAGCCTTCCATATTGGGTGTCCGGTAGCTTACCGTCGCGCATCTGCTTAATCGTGAAGATGTGGGTAATGGCTGCCGGTTCCAGTTGCCGGCCCGTAGTTGTGCCTGGTGTGGACGCAAATCCGGCAAAGATTTCTTCGACCATCAACTTCGTCGTGTTCTCCGCCTCTTCTTCGCTGACCCCTGCCGCCTCAAATGAGGCCCGGTTCAGAAGCAGGTAGGGGCTGTCCATCTGCAATACGTATTTGCCCGTAGCTTTCAGCGGATATTTCGCATCAAGCATCTCTTCCAGCGGTTTGGTGAATTGCTCAGCTGGGAAACCCAGCACCGGCATACCGACCGAATCGCCGGCCTGTTGGGTTGTTGCAACTCCGTGGTCTCCACTCATGGCGACGATCACATTCTTCAGGCCAATGGTCTGATCGATGTAACCAAAGAAATTGTCGAGAGCGATGTCGGACTGATCGATCAAGGTTTTTTGCGAAGGATCGTCCGGGCCGAACGCATGACCGTTGATGTCCGTGGAAGAGATCGAGATCGTGATCATGTCAGTTACGTTTGATGGATTGCGTCCCAACTTCTCTGCCGAGATCAAGGCCTTTGCGAAATCCAATTGATAGGAGACGCTTGCGGCAGTCTTTCCCACTTTTTCATAAAAGCTGCCATCGGGTATGCCGCTTTCGGAGCGCGCACGGGCTGCCCGGGTGCTTGCGTTAAACTCCTTCGCCCAGGCTGGAAGTTCCGCCATCCAGTAAGTAGATGTCTCCCAGGCTCCCGAATCGTGATCAACCCAGAACGCACCTTTTGAAGCGTGGCCACTGGTAAGAACTGCAGCCCTGTCCTTCATCGAAACGCCAAAGACTTTGGAGCGGCCGCCGGTTGCCAGCACAAGCTCGTCGCCAAGCGTTGTAGCCATTTCACGATGCGGTGAGACGCCTGTTAGATCCTTGGTGCCAGCGGGCGCTCCAACCAGCTTGTAACGATCATCCATCACGGAGCTCACCTGGCGCAGCTTGCCGTCTGGCCCATTCTCGTACCACTCGTTCAGAGGGATGTTGTGGCCATCGGTGTAAGCGCCGGTACCGATCGTCGCGTGACCGGCTGCGGTCACGAGGTTCGCATAGTCGTAGTAGCAGTCAGTGAAGTGCGCACCTTGCTTGAGAAAAAGGTTCCAGCCGTTCTTTGCCTTGAAGTCGGCGCGGTAGCGGTCAAGATAATCACCGCGAAACTGATCGAACACAAGAAGTATCACCAGCTTTGGACGACCATCGTAGGAGTCCGCACGGAGAGGGGAGGCGTCCAGAAGGCCAAGAGCCAACAACACCATCACTAGACGCTTCATCATGAACATGTGCAATGCACCTCTTTGATGCAGTCCGGGATGAGTCGATCAAGATCGACTGTCTCCAACCCTTTGCAGGGATTGAACCACTCTCAAGGAGAATACTGAATTTTCGCCGCACATCCCATCCGGTGCTGGCGACAGCCACCTTTATGACTAACGTGATCTTAGATTTTCGACCTCACGCTTGAGGTTCGCATAGACGGCATCGGTCGGAGACCCATGCGCCTGCCAGAGGATAGCGCCCTGGCCGTCAACCAGGAGAACGTATGGATCGTCTGGCTCGTTGTAATGGGTAAGGTTGCGCCACTGGGGTTCGTCGTCGGTGATCGGCAGGAAGTGGGGTCTACCGCGGTCTGAAACCGAAGACTTGATGCGGCCTGCAACGAATCCACGCATGAATTTCGGCACCGAGGCGAGCATTGGCATCTCGTAGTAGAGGACGTTGGGCGAGTCATAGTAATCAGCGGCGAGCTTCTTACCCCAGACAGTAACGGCTTCGCGAGAGCCTTGGCTAAACCCCACGACGAGAATGCCAACCTTACCGTGTAGAGCGTCAGGCAAGTCAACGCGTGTATCCGAGAAGGTAGTCCCATGCAAGGCAGGTATGTGAGCCTGTGCGAGTGCGGTGCCGGAGGTGACCAGCCAAATGGTAATGATTGCTGCCCGCCGCAGGGCTGGTGCTTGGCTGGACTTGCGGTCACGGTCGTTCGTCGCTGAGGTCATCCCACCTTAGACGACAACCGACTCCCGGTATTCTCCGAATACGCAACGAAGGGCATCAGCAATTTCACCTACAGTGGAATCGCTTTCGACGGCATGCACAATGTGGGGCATCACGTTGCTTTTGTCTCGGGCCGCGTCAGTAAGGCGACGAAGGGATTCAGCATGACGTAGGGGATCGCGCCGGAGACGAATGGCGCGAACACGTTCGACCTGCTGCGGTTCGAGGGCGGGATCGATGCGCTGTGTCGGAATGGGTACAGGGTCGGAAGCTTCGCCGATGAAGGAATTAACGCCAACGACAATCGCTTCCTTCGAATCCACTGCGCGCTGAAACGCATAGGCAGCATTCTGGATCTCCTGCTGAATGTAGCCGCGCTCAATCGCGCGCAGCATGCCGTACGGGCCATTTGCATCGAAGGCGGAGATCGTTGCCAGGTAGGCCTCAGCGCGGCTCTCAATCTCATCCGTAAGTGCTTCCACATAGAAAGAGCCGCCAAGGGGGTCGACAGTCTGCGCAACGCCGCTCTCATGCGCCAGGATCTGCTGGGTACGTAAGGCGATCCGTGCCGCTTGTTCCGTGGGCAGCGCCAAAGCTTCATCGAAGCCATTGGTGTGAAGACTCTGGGTTCCGCCGAGAATAGCGGAGAGCGCCTGCAGCGTCGTGCGCGCAATGTTGTTCTCCGGCTGCTGCGCGGTCAGGGTTGAGCCAGCAGTCTGGGTGTGGAAGCGGAGTGTCCAACTCTTGGGATTGCGAGCGCGGAAATGATTGCGCATGATCTTCGCCCACATGCGACGAGCGGCGCGAAACTTGGCAACCTCCTCGAAGAAATTGTTATGTGCATTGAAGAAGAAGCTGAGGCGCGGTGCAAAGGCATCCACGTCCAGACCGGCTTCAAGGGCCGCCTGCACATAGGTCATGCCGTTGGCAAGAGTGAAGGCGACCTCCTGGACAGCAGTCGATCCGGCCTCGCGCATGTGGTAGCCGGAGATTGAGATGGTGTTCCACTGGGGGATGTTCTCGGCAGACCAGGCGAAGATATCGGTGACAAGGCGCATGGCATGCGGGATAGGAAAGATGTAGGTGCCGCGAGCGATGTACTCCTTCAGAATGTCGTTCTGGATCGTTCCAGTCAGCTTGGAGATTTCGTATCCGGCCCGCTTTGCGGCAGCAACGTACATTGCCAGCAGGATGGAGGCGGTGGCGTTGATGGTCATCGAGGTGGAGATGCTATCGAGCGCGATCCCGGCGAAGAGGCGCTGCATGTCTTCCAGCGAGTCGATGGCGACACCTACTTTACCGACTTCGCCAAGCGCAAATGGTGAGTCGGAGTCGTAGCCGATCTGGGTGGGAAGGTCGAACGCGACAGACAGACCTGCGGTTCCATTCGCGAGCAGAAATTTGTAGCGACGGTTTGATTCCTCGGCGTCGCCCATTCCGGCGTACTGCCGCATAGTCCAGAGACGATCACGATACATACCTGGCTGGATGCCCCGGGTGTAAGGAAATTCGCCAGGAAACTCAGACGATGGCTTGCGCGAGGCAGTGTAGAGGCGGTCTACGGAAATTCCGGAACTGGTGAGTTCGTCCTTCGGAATAGGCATGCGAGAGAAGTCTACGCGACTACCTGCGATACGCGCGGACAAAGCTGGAAATGCAGAAGTAGCCGAACGCGAGCGCCATCAGGACAAAGACGAGGAGGTGCATGCGGGCATCGTGATTTGCAGAGGTAGGATGGAGAGCCGCGCCGAAGTCGCCTCGATTGGCCCAGACTGCGTGTCCGGCAAAGAGCGCAAAGATGCCGAAGAAGGAACCGGTGATCTCCAGCCACAGCACGCGAGACAGCTTTGCAAATGGTCCCCAAACCGCCTCGCCAAAACGCTTGCTGCCCCGGACGACGCCTTTGCGGGTCTCACGCACTTGTGACGCGGCTCGCACCCTGACCTCTGGGGTGGCTCGGGCGGTCGGAATATCGGTCCGGGGCTCGCCTGACCGAGTCGCTCGAGAGTCTCGGGCAATGGGATTTGGAGCGGTCGCCGCATCAACTGCTCCGGCAAGCGCCCTGGCAGCACTGCGTGCACCGAAACCGAGGGCGCGTCCAAAGCGAACAGAATCCATCAGGTAAGTGTAATAGCCGCAATGCCTGGTCCGGATGTCTCCAACGATTGATGTCGGTGATGCATCCAAAGCGCTTGTACGCTCAAGGAGACTTCATGAAAAGTTTGTTGTTGATCATCGGCGGGGTGTGCGGAGCCGTGGCGGCCTTTATGGTCATTGAATCTCGTCGTAAGCAGCCTGTGGTCGAAGATCTGGCGCACAAACTGGAAGCGGCATGGGCTGACCATCACACCGTGGTCTAAAGTCCCGCTACGATGATGCTATGCACGATTACCAGAGATTCTGGAACCGGGCTATACGCATCGGTACAGGCCATCCATCTTCATCTAACGTGGCATTGCAGCGCTGTTCAGAGCCGCGTATCGTACAAGGAAGTAATTGCACGGGAGCGATATTCGCTACCGTCGCAGACTGGATGGGTCGTCGGAATACCGAGGCGTGGGGAATCGGATATAAGAACCGTTATCTGGCAAGTCCGTTTCGAGATAGCAGGCAGCCCGGAGGGTGGCATTGAATCAAAAGGTAAAGAATCTCATCCAGAAATTAGGCGAAGCGATCCACGAGTCCGTTTCAGAGTCGGAAAACATCGCTGGCGTTGTGAAGAACATTCGCGAGCAGGGCTTTGATGTACTCCTCATGCTCGAAGCGACTATCGGCCTGAACGAGGTTGAGGAAGATGATGCGGAAGCATCTCAAGTAGCGGACGGTACAGCCGAAGGCCCTTTCACCAATAACGACCTCTCTTTCCTGAAATCCCTGCGGATCAGCCTGTCAGAGACGGATGGTCAGTCGCATGAGGGGCAGCGCGCCTTGCCTCCAAGCACATCGGACGACAAAGTAGGAGGCGACGGCACGATTCAGTAAGGAACGCCGTCGCAGCACGTCTTCATTAGGGCCCGCGTGTCATGACGACCTGGCACAAGTGCTATACAGTTCAGCAGCAATTGGCCTATGGTAGACTCCGGCTTTCTGTCACACCGGAAGTTTCTACATCCGAGTTTGAGGGCGGGTCAGTCTACAAGTGAATGAGGTTGCTGGATTATGAGAGATACGCTTGGTGTCCTGCTTGCCGGTGGTGCCGGCGAGCGTCTATTTCCCCTGACGCGTGATCGCGCCAAGCCTGCCGTCCCGTTTGCCGGGCAGTACCGCATCATCGACATCACGCTTTCGAACTGCATCAACTCTGACCTGCGGCATGTCTATATCCTCACCCAGTACAAAGCGCTGTCGCTTAACCGGCACATTCGCGAAGGCTGGGGTCCGGTCGTAGCGAACGAATTGGGTGAATTCATAGAGATCCTGCCGCCCATGCAGCGTGTCAGCAAGAACTGGTACACAGGCACTGCAGACGCGGTATATCAAAACATCTATTCGATTGGCGCCGAACAGCCGAAGTACGTGATCATCCTCTCAGGTGACCACATCTACAAGATGAACTACGGTCTGATGCTGCAGCAGCACCGTGATTCCGGAGCTGCAATTACGATTGCGACGCTGCCGATTCGTCCAGACGAGGTGAAGCAGTTCGGTGTAGTGGAGGTAGGGCGGAATGGTGAGGTAACAGGCTTCGAAGAGAAGCCCGATACCACTACGATGCGATCGCCATTCATGCCGGACATGGTGGATGCCTCTATGGGCATCTACATTTTCAACACGGATGTTCTGCTGCCGGAGTTGATCAAGGATGCAGAGGATCCCACATCCAAGCACGACTTCGGGCACAACATCCTGCCAAACTGCCTGGGCAGGCACAAGATGCATGCTTACAACTTCGTGGATGAGAATAAGCAGAAAGCGCTGTATTGGCGCGATGTAGGAACCCTCGAGGCGTACTACGAGGCGAATATGGATGTAGCGACTGTGTCGCCAACGTTCAACCTTTATGACAAGAGCTGGCCGATGCGGACACGGTCGTATCAATATCCGCCAGCCAAGTTTGTCTTCGGCGAACCGGGAAGAACGGGTATGGCGATCAATTCGATCGTGTGTTCCGGGTCGATCGTCTCTGGAGCCGTCGTAAGGAACAGTGTCGTCTCGCAGGACGTTCGAGTGAACTCGTACGCAGACGTCGATTCGAGCATTATCTTTACCCACGTGAACATAGGGCGGCACTGTCGTATTCGGCACGCCATTATTGACCGCGATGTACACATTCCCGATGGAACGGTGATCGGGTACGATCCGGCAGAGGATAAGAAGAACTACTTCGTCTCGGCAAATGGGTTGACGGTTGTGACCAGGGACTACTCGGTTTATGAGAATCCGGTCTCACCCGATTTTCTGCAGCCCGGAAATACAACCTGGTAAATGCACATTAGGCAAAAAAGGGCCGGAGAGGATCCTCTCCGGCCCTTTCTTTTATATCGACAGTTCAGCGCTGGCCGAAGCGGTAAATCACACCCGCGGAGATCGAAAAGAACTCGCGATACTCGGTGCCGAAGTGCTCGATGATGAGGTCGGGTGAAAGGCGAAAAGCCACGTTCTTCGAGCGGTTGTAGTCCAGGCTGCCGCCGAAAGCGCCAATCGGCTTGGTGCGGTTGGTGTAGAGGCCGACATCGTAGATAGTCGGACCATTGAACATCCCGTTCGCAACACCTACGAGCGCGTGATAGTCGATGGCAGCATAGTGGTTCTTTGGACCCCGGAAGGTCACCCCACCCATACCCGCATTTAGAAAGACAAGTTGGCGGGACGGGTTAGCACTGCCTGGGCTCGGAAATACCGGGGTGGTGCCGCCTTCGAAGCGGTAATCGCCAGTGACGCCGAGACGAGGAGAGAGGAAGTATGTGACTGAGGCCTCGGCGCCGGCGAAGTTCATGCGCTTAGGCAGGTTCTGCCCTGCCTGGAAGTCCATGTAGTTGATGCCGCCGTAGACTTCGTACTTGTTATCGTAGGAAACAGGTGCGGCGGGACCGAACTTTCCATTCTGTGCCTGGGAAATTGCGCTTCCGGCAGCGATCAGGGCTGCAAACAGGACTGCCTGGACCTTGAACCCAACAGTACGAACTCCAGCGGTGCGGTCGCGCATTACAGGCGCACCGGTCGTCATCAATCTAAGCATTGTTCTCCAAATCTCATTTTGCGGCTTGTTTTAGATCGCTACTCTATCCAAGATATACCGTTTGGTGACCATCTGACCCACACGTGGCATCGTACGTCTATCGTGGCAAGTCGCGCGGCTACATCATGCGAGGCGTTATGCGACAATAAAGGTGCCGGCGAAGTTCTCTGCCGTGCCGGAATCAGGGAGTTTCACATGGGCGAATTATTTCAACCGATGCACCTGTTGATCGTTGGCGGCATTCTGTTGGTGCTGTTCGGCGGCAAAAAGCTGCCAGAACTCGGCAAGGGTCTGGGCGAAGGTTTGCGTGGTTTCAAAGATGGTATGAAGGGCGTAACTGATGACGATAAGCCCGCCGACTCAGCACATATCGTAACGCCGAAGGCCGAAGAGTCGGTCAAATAGCGTTACGCGCAACAACGAGACGTCTCTAATCTTTGCAAGATCTATGGATATTTCAATATCTGCGGAACGGCGGCCATGACGGCACCGTTCCGCACGTGTCGTTAGGCGTCATTGTGCCGCAGTGATGCACGACATCAGCCATGGTCCCGAAAGCCGGCAAGTATCACGGCAAGGTTCAAGCTGCAATTTACAGGGTGATCATCGCCACAGCCGCGGCCGCGATCGCCATACCAACGCCCTGGCGTTTGCTCAGTCGCTCTTTTAGCACCATGCCAGCTAGCAGGATGGTGGTTGCGGGGTAAAGCGAGGCAAGCACCGCTGCAACATCCAGGCGTCCTGCACGAGTAGCTGCGATGAAGAGCATGTTGCCGCACGTGTCGAGGATGGCCGTTGAGAGCGCCCAGTAGATGGCCGATTTCGGAAGTCTGACTCGTGCTGAAATCCTGCGCGACATCATGCTGATGGCCGCCGTCAGGATAAGACACGTCGAGATACTCCCGATCCGGGCCGTAGCCATTGGCCACACCACGCCCGCCGCGCCTGCCATCTTCAACGCGACAAAGTACAAGCCGAAGCCCGTTCCGGAGACGATGGCGAGAATAACGGTTGACGTCCGTTGCTGTTGTGCGGTTTCAAGCACGCCATCAGGGGCGGCAGAGACCATCCAGATAGCGACACCCGCAATGAGAAAGCCCGCCAGGCGGATAGAACCGGGCGACCCATCGGACACAATCGAGACGACGGCGGGTACCGCTGCTGAGAGAAGGCCGCTGATGGCAGCAGGTGTACCCATCGCCCCACGAGCAAGTGCGATATAGAAGCAGGTGAGCGAAAGACCGCCAATGATGCCGGCAGTTACGCCCCAGATCAAGGGACGCCCATGAGGAAAGCTGTCGTGTCGCAGGAGCGCCAGACCCAGCAAGATACAGAGGCTGACAGAGTGGCTCAGCAAGATAATGCGGATGGCAGCAGGAATCGTGCCGCCCGTCTGCTTTGAGGCCATACCACCTGAAAAATCACCGCCTCCCCAAAGGAAGGCGGCGAGTAGACCGAAGGTTGCATTCGCGGGAATAAAGGTGAACACCGTCAGCAACTAGTTGCTGGGTGGTGTTGCGGCGCTCGGAGCCTGAGGAGCAGAACTGACCGGCGTCGCATTTCTCGGCGGCATAGGGTGGGCGCCGTCAACCGCTGCCGGATAGTAGCCTTTGCGCGAAATAATGGTGAGATTCGGCCGAAGGACACGAACTTCCGTCGATCGAAACTTTCCGTCGATGAAGGGCTCGCGGGTGTAATAGCCAACAGTGTACTGCGTCCGTACATCCCTCGTGATATCGGCAAAACTGGCTTCGATCTCGCGGGTGCGGAACTTCGAATCGGTTTGACCACCGGTAGCCGCTGCATAGCGGGGGAGGATGTCGTCACGCATCTGTAGCGGCAGGTGGAAGCGGTCGAGAAAGCCGAGAACCGGAATGGACGAATCACCGACAATGGTGCCGTAAACCTGGATCTGGTTGGTCTGAAGGTAGCGAACCACCTCGCCGAACTTTGCCTTGCTCCCGTATTCCTTGCCATCCGAGATAACGTAGATGACCCGGCGGCGGCCGCGGCCAGTCTTGCTCAGAGCGACAGCGGCGGCGAAGATCGCGTCGTTCAAGGTATGAGGTTCCTTCGGCGCATTGAACTCAAGGCCAGTGTTACTGTTGCGGATCGGCGCAGTGTTCGGGTCGAAGTTCTCATTGTTCTGTGTGGTCGTCTGAGCCAGCGGCCCGCCAAGGCCCATAATCGGTTCGCGGCCCTTGCCCTTCGAGCGTTCAAGGACTGCCGTAACGCGTGCGCTCTGGGCGGCGGTAAAGTCGGTCTGCATCTGTGGACCATTGTTGTAGGTGAAGATTGCGATGTCATCATATGGCGCGAACGCACCCTGCAGCGCAGCAAGTGCGTTGTTGATGCGGGTCATGGTGTCAAAAGTGACAGACTGATCGATGACGACAGCGACGGACAGAGGGAAGGGATCCGAGGTAAAAATTGCCATCTTCTGGCGAACACCGTTCTCGTAGATGCGGACCTCGCGCCAGTCAATCGCAGGCACAGGACGCCCCTTCGAATCCTTGACGGTAAACGGTGTCTGCACAAAGTTGACGTTGACCGGGGCGATTGTGAAAGCCTTGAGTCCGGCGCCAGGCTCGTTCTCAGTCACATCGGGAGGAGGGCCATCGTCAGCATGCGTCTGCGGCTTCGCATCAGGGAGAGTTGCGCCGGGAGCATTAGGATCAGATGGAGTGCTGGAAGTGGACGCATCACCGTTGGAAGTAGGAGTGGTGCCAACACCGGGTGTGACGTTCGTCAGTGCAGGAAGCGGCTGGGGCTTTGGCGCATCGGGGATGGGCTGCTGTGCTGTTGCCTGGTGCTGGGCCAGCATGCATAGTGCCAATGCTCCCGCGAATACGCTCTGCTTCACTTTAGGTTCTCCTCGACGTGACCAGCTGCGGCATAGGTCAAACATCAGAATATCAGTGTGCGGTACTAAGCGTCACCAATACCCGGGTCGCACAGTTATTTGGACGCCGGTCCAGGTGCCTATGTTGTGCATAGCTCCGCGGGGTATCTGTATTTTCAGGTACCTGGAATGAGGTATATGGAAATATGGGCGTATGCGAAGGCGAATCGGATCAATCAGCCGTCTAATATTCGATATGCGTTTACCTGGTTCTCCCTCCCTTCTCTTCGCGTTCATTTTGTCTTTGGCTGCGGGTTCCGTGCTGTTCGCGCAGGAGGCTCCTTCGCCCGATGGCCCCCCGCCGCCAAGCTCCGCGTCCGCGCCAGTTGATGAAGACAACCCAGTCGCAACGTTGAAGGTTACGACCAGGCTGGTCAACGTCTACTTTTCGGTCCGCGATAAGAACGGATACCTTACCAACCTGCGAAAGAACGATTGCACGGTCGAAGAGGACAAGACGCCGCAGACGATCAAGAACTTCACCCAGGAAAAGAACTTGCCGCTGACCATCGGTATTCTCCTCGACACCAGCGGAAGCCAGATGCATGTGTTGCCGCTCGAGCAGGAGTCCGGAGCGCAATTCTTGAAGGATGTGATTACACCGAAGGACGAGGCATTCCTGATCTCGTTCGACGTGAATGTTGATCTGCTTGCCGACTATACGAACAGCACCCGCGAGATCAAGCGGGCTATGGATAAGGCAACGATCAATACGGGCGCCGGTTCAGGCTCTGTGACAGGCAACGGCACAGCGCGAGGAACGCTGCTGTACGACGCGGTGTACCTTGCTGCCCATGACAAGCTGCGGCAGGAAGCCGGGCGGAAGATACTGGTCATGCTGACGGATGGTGGCGACCAGGGCTCACAGGAGACGCTGAAGTCCGCGACCGAAGCCGCCCAGAAAGCGAACGCAATCGTGTACGTCATCCTGATTGCTGACCGCGGGTTCTATGGCGGCTTCAACATGGGCTACAGCGGCGATCGAGACATGGAAAAGCTCGCCACCGACACGGGCGGCCGCGTCATCAATGTGGGCAACGACGGCAAACGGCTTGAAGCGGCATTCAACCAGATTCAGGATGAGTTGCGCACACAGTACTTGCTGAGCTACACCTCAACAAATGACAAGGAAGACGGAAGCTTCCGCAAGCTCGCCGTAACATGCCAGAAAGACCAGAAGGTGCAGGCACGGCGGGGTTACTATGCAATGGCCGATGCCGCAGGCAACGACTAGGTTCTTACAGCCGACAGGAGTGTAGTTCTATGGCCCCCATTCATCGCGGCGTTTACGCGATAAGTGGGATCGGTCGCCGCTTCATGCCTCCATCGCGCCAGAATATACAGCCATACCGGCCACCGCATCGACCCCCATCGCGTCAAGCTCGTCGATTTCTGCTTGTGACCTGATGCCGCCAGCCACGATGAGTTGCTTTGCCGTCGTAGACCGAAGGATGGCTGCGACATCCACAGGGAAGCCGCTCATCGTGCCTTCCGTGTCAACGTGGGTGTAGAGGAACGCCGCGCAATAGTCTTCAAGCCAGGTGACGGCCTCTTCAGGCGTAAGTGCGACGGTGTCCCTCCAGCCTTTCACCGCGACCCTGCCGCCTTTGGTGTCGACCGAGAAGACGAGGGCATCCTCGCCGAGCGCCTTCGTCAGGCTTGCGGCGAAGGTCTTCTTGACGCCCTCCGCGCTGAAGAGAGAAGACCCGTAGATGACGCGCTTCGCTCCGGCGTGGAGCAGGGCCGCTCCATCTTCAGGAGTCTTCAGCCCTCCGCCGACCTGGCAGGGCAGGCGTTTGCAGATCATCTCGATCAGGGCGCGATTGTCGCCCTGGCGCATGGCGGCGTCGAGATCGATCAGCTGCACCATCGGGTACTTAGAAAAGCGGTCGATCCAGTATTCAAAATCGTCGAAGGCGAGGGCGAGCTTTTCGCCGCCAATCAGCTGCACGATGCGGCCGCCCATGAGGTCGATTGCGGGGATGAGCATTTGTGCCTTTCTCTTTTGGTTATGTTGCGTCTCTCTTGTTTGTCGTTCCCGGAGGGAATCTGCGTTTATCTTCAACACACGTGATGCCAATGAGGTGCCCCATATCTCGATTCTGAGATGTGGGATCGCTGAGTGTCACTTGGGCGGTCGCCTTATGGATCTCTACACTCTCAAGTCACAGAAGCGAGACCGGGGCACCCGGGCCTTGCGGGCAGGTGAA
>CAHJWN010000011.1 GCA_903642265.1 Acidobacteriaceae bacterium
CGCCCCCATCCGCCGCCGAAACGGCGCTCCTGCAACAGCAGCAGAGCACCGCCAAGCAGGCTGATGCCGATCGCGAGTCCAAGCAGCGCGTCGCTGGCCTCATGGCCCAGGCCCTCGCCGCCCAGGACCCCCAGCAGCAAATGTCTCTCTACAACCAGGTCGTCCAGATTGATCCTTCGAACGCCGGTGCCGTCCAGGGGTACAAAGACGCCCAGTCCAAGCAGCAGGCCACCCAGGCCGCGCAGCAGCAGGCCGCCGCCCAGACTCAGACCGAACAGCATAACGCCCAGACTAAGGACGAGCAGGTCAACGGATCCCTCGTCAAAGCGCAGAGCGCCTTCCTCGCCGGCCACTTCAGTCAGGCCAGTCAGGCTCTCTCGGTCGCCGAGCGGCTTGCGCCCGACAACCCGCTCGTACGCGAACTCCGTCAACGCATCTCCGCCACGTCTTCCTTCAACAGTCGTCTCATGTATCTCGGCAGCGGTGCCGGCATCATCAGCCTGCTCGCCCTGATTGCGTTCTGGTTCCGGCGCAGGCGCCAGCAGCGTTTCCCGATCCTCGAAATTACCGAGGGTCTCGACACCGGCCAGCAGTTCCCGGTCGACAAGGACCTCATCCGCATCGGCGCCGTAGCCCAGGACGGCGGCCAGAAAAACGACATCGTCCTGCGCGACGTCGAGCACCTCATCTCTCGCTTCCACTGCCAGATCGAAAAGCGCGACGGCGTCCTTTACGTTTCCGACCTCGGCAGCTCCAACGGCACCAGGGTTGAGGGCAAAACGCTTCAGGTCGGCCAGCCCGTGGTCCTTCGCAAAGGCAATCGCATCAGCGTCGCCAACGTCGTCGACCTCCGCCTGGGCTACGGAAGGCGGAACAAATCCCGAACCTAGCACTCAGGAGGGGAAGCAATGGATCTTCAGCTTCGCGCGTCGGGTGCTACCGATAAAGGCATGGTCCGCCGCACCAACGAGGATGCCCTCGGCTTCGACGTCCACCGCGGCCTCTTCGTCCTCTGCGATGGCGTCGGCGGCTCCGCTGCCGGCGAAATCGCCAGCCAGTCCGCCGTCAATTGCGTCATGAGCAAGTTCCCCGCCGAAGTCCAGGGCCCAGACGACGGCGGCTCCGAGCTCGAGCGCGTCATCCAGACCGCAAGCCGCTCCATCTACCACGCAGCCGAGCATGAACCCCTCTATCAGGGCATGGCCACCACCATCGTCGCCGCCTACTTCGACGGCACCCGCATGTGGATCGCCCACGTCGGCGACAGCCGCGCCTACCTCATCCGCGGCGACCAGATGCACCGCCTCACCGACGATCATTCCCAGCTCGCCGAGCTCCTGCGCGAGCGCCAACCCACCCCAGACGAACTCACCACGCTCGACGGCGTCCTCACCCAGGCCCTCGGAGCCTTCGAGCGCGTCGTCCCCGCCGTCACCATGCTGCCCGTCGAGCTCGGCGACTGCTTTCTCATGGCCACCGACGGCATCACCAAATCCTTCACCCTCGACGAAATGCACGCCCTCCTGCTCACCGCCACCACCCCCGAGCACGCCTGCGAGCTCCTCATCCAGGGCGCCAACGCCCGCGGCGGCGAAGACAATTCCACCTGCATCCTCATCGCCATCGACTAGCCCGCGGAGCACCGCTCCCTACGGCAGCAAGCGCTCAAGCGGCAGCCGCGAGACAATCAAAACTCCGCTGTCCTCAGGGCTTTCGCGGACGTACAGGTCAATCCCACACAGCCACGTTGCCAGCTGCTGTCCTGTCCGCGCCCGTGCTAGCGTCTTGCAATCCACCAGCGGAAGATAAAAGTCCTGCCGTTGGAACCGCGGGTCTGAAAGTACCGGCAGGTATTGCGTGCGCGCGGCCGTATCCACCACAGCCGGCGGCTGCATCGAAAACGTCTGCACCGTCACGCCCAGGCACCGCAGTTCGTCCACCGCCTCTTCCAGTTCGTCAGCCGACGCCCGCAGCCTCAGCAACCTGTGCGCCGGCAACTCCGGCTCATCACCCCGTATGATCGCCGCCGCCGCATCCATCGCCAGCGTCTCATTCCAACCCTGCGGCGGTCGTCCGCCCGGCCACAGGCCCAGCCCATATTCAGGATTCCAAGCCGCAGAATTCGCCGCCAGCACATCAGACCCGCTCTGGGCCGACAACTTCCAGAACTGCAGAAAAACCTGATGGTGCATCGCCGCATACAGCGCACGTACCTTCGCCTCCAGCGCGTCCAGAAAGAACGCAATTGGAGCCCCCTCCGCCACCGACTGGGGAAACCGATCCACTTTCAGCAGCAGCGCCTCCCACGGCGCCGGCAACCCACGCAGCACCTGCAGGTCAATCTTCGGCAGCATCGAATCACCACTGCCCTCCAGCTCCGCGGCCTTTTCCAAAGGTGTCGTCATCGCCTGTCACTTCGTAGTATCCATCCGCCCATCCGCATGGCCTCCGTCACTTCCATCAGCAACGTTGCGTACTCTTCTTTTTCGAACGCAAGCAACACGCCCCGGTCCTGCACGCTTTCCCGCACATACACGTCAAAAAGCGAAAACCATTCTGTCCGCACCTCTGGCGTCGCGGTAAAAAAGTCTCCGCTTTCAAGTAGCGGCAGCACGAAGCGCAACGCCGGGTAATCCGGTCTCTCTTCCATCCCAACGCCAAACATCTTTTTGCTCTTGGCCTGAAACATGTCGCCAGACGACAAAGTCCCCTTGATCAACGCATCCACATCCATCGTCTTGAACACCGGAAATGCATCCCGCAACGCCGGCGTCAGTTTCGGGGGCGAGGGCGGTGCCGACGGATCCGGCGGCAGAAACAGTGTCAGCAGCTGTCCATGCCCCATAAACAATTGACGCTGCACCTGCGGCTGCTTGGTCACAAACCAGTAAAGATATTCGGCAATCCAATCCTTATAGTTGTACCGTTCCGGATTCTTCACATACGCGTCGATCTGTTCCTGTGTTGGCATCTGCGGCAGCTCCTGCCCTGTCGCCCGCGCCATCCCGATCCGCATCTGGCACTTCTGCGCATAGCGCAAAAAGCTATCGCCAAATTGCTCAACCCCCTTGTAGCGCAGGAATAGTTCACCCCGCAGCAGACGCTGCTCCAAACCTTGGCTCAACCGCTGGTAGAACTCATGGAACCACAGCTTTTCCTGCTCGCGACAAGGATAGCCGGTCACCGGAACATAAAAGAGGAAACAGTCCTCCAGGTGCGGCGCTCGCACCCACGGCGCATATTGTTCATCGTGGAACAGACGCCGTCTCCGCTCCTGCTCTGCTGCTACGCTCGTCTGCATGCGTCTCCAACTCCTCGCGCGCGGTTAGAAGGGAAGATCAAAGCCCAGAGAAGGAAAGGCGTTGATCTCCCCGAGCACGTCCAGCGACCCACCGATGCGGTCCAGCAACGCGGAGACTGCTGCCCGCTGCTCGGCAAACGTCTCGTACCCCTCAAAGCCGCCCGTCTTCACAGCGGCAATCTCAATGTCGTACTGGTGAATGTCCAGCTCGGTCGCATGAATATCCAGCGACATGCCTGAGATATCGATTTTGACCACCGACAGCCCCATCTCCTTCGTCTTCCACTCAAACTCCTCAGGCGCATTAATCTCGTGCTTGGCCCCATAATCCTCAGACGATTCCCCGGTCACCACAATGTGCCGTTGCCCGGTCACCCGCAATTCATCGTTCTCAGTCACACCCCGCAGAAAATTGGACAGGTAAAGATGCGTCGTATTGCCTTTTATGGTCTCTTTCTGCGTTCCTTTCACGCGCAGCTCATCGTTCGCATCCACAATAATCAGTCGACTGGCCAGAAAGTGCTGCACAGAATCACCCTGAACATACTGCTGAATCGTCCCGTCCGGTACCGTATCCATGGCGGAGGTCGAAGCCATGGCAGCCGCCTTCAGCCGATTCATTGCCTTATCGTTCCCGTCGTCGGAATAGCCATTGCGGTTGGTCAGGGTCTTCACCAGTTTCGTAAAGACACTATCTTCAGGCTTCTCGTCTTCGAAATCTTCATTTGAAGAGTCCTCGCCCTCCGGCTTTGCAGCTTCTCCGCCTTCCGATTGTGCCGCCTTACCCGCCGGCTTTGCCGCCTCTGCTGGCTTCGCTGCCTCGGCAGGTTTTGCCGCTTCAGCCGGTTTCGCTGCTTCCGCTGGCTTCGCCGGTTCGCCCGCCGGTTTCGCTGCTTCGTCGCCCTTACCCATCAAAAGCCCCCTTACTGGCTACTGTTTTTTCATCTGCTGGACCAGGTTCGTATAGTCGTCATCGGTGCCTTTGTGCAACACACCCTTCATCTCGTAGCCGTCCGTGTCATCCCGGTGGATCGAGAGACTCTCCCCCGCGTTAAACGTGCCCGCAAAGAACCCCGACAGCGCATCATCCTGCCCGCTCCTTCTAGGATGAACGGTAATGCTCGTGCGATAGTGCTGTCCCTCGCCCGGCCTCTCCTCAATCGAGAGCTTGCCGATATGGATCGTCTGTGCCGGCTCTCCCGCAATCGTAATCTCGCCGGTCCCACCGTAATTTCCCAGGAAGAAATTAGTAGTAGACAGCCTAAACCGAATCACTGCTTCTTTCGAAATAGCCTGGTGGAATGGGTTGTCCAGCCCAACAATGTCCATGTGCCCCACCCACTCGCCTTTCAGCGAGCCCGAAGTACCCGGCATAAAGCTGCGCAGATGCGTCATCATGGTTTTAGGTCCCAGCAGCAGCCAGGCCCCAGCCAGCAGAACAAGCCAGATCAGCACTGTCATTCCAGGTCTCCTGCTGCGCGTCATGGGTGCGAAATCATCCAACGTGTAAGTCTCCCGCGATCAACTCAGTCATCTCGACTTCTACTGCGAACAGTTCCAAAGCAACTTACTCATCTACTTTGTCAGTGTGAAACTGATAGGTTGGGAACGCACTTCGACATACTTTTCGGGTGAACTTACCTGCAGAAAAGCCGCATACTGCAAAGTGTAAGTGTGCGTTCCCGGCGCAAAGTCGTACTTGCCGGTGGTATCCTGCTCGCCTTCGAGCTTCTGACCTGGTTCCAGGCGAACTAAATCCTTCTCCTCGCTCGCCCTTCGCTTCGCCACCGGATCGAGAAACTGCACCTTTCGCCCGTCCTCGGCAATCTGCAAGAGACTGCCTTCCATCATGTTGTCCCGGAATACCTGCCAGGGATCAAAAAGGTAGGTGTCCGTCTGGGAATGATTCTTCCAGACCACATGCACGATCGCGCGTTCATTGCTTGTATCCACTTTCAAGCTGATTTCCGGATTCACAGTCGATCCTTTCTCCGTTGCAGCTACCTGCGCCTGAGTTCGCGAAGGCTGTGCGCCGTGCCCCGCCTGGCAACTCAAGGTAGCCATGGAGCATCCGAAGCCCAGCACCAGCCAAAACCTACTTGATACCTTCCACAAAATATTCATAGCTGTCCGCGTGGCACTTCGCTGATCTATCTAACGAGTTACGGTAAAGCGCACTGCAGCCGATTCCAGCGTCACAAGCCTGGTCGGATCCGCACGAACTCCGGCAAAGGCGGAGTACACAATTGAGTATTCGTGGGTGCCTTCGGCAAAGCGGTAGAGGCTCGATATATCCTGATGCGCCTCCAACTGCCCGCCCGGCGCAAGCGCGATCAGGTTCTCCTCCTTGGTGCTTCGTCGCTTCGACATCGGTCCCAGGAACAACACCGGCTGACCGTCCTGCTTGACCTCGAGAAGGCTCGGATTCAGCATGCCCTGGCGAAATAACTGCCAAGGCTCAAGCAGCAAGGTATCCGCGTCCGCGGGGTTACGCAGCGTTACCTTCACCAGTACATGATCGTCTTTCGTGTCCACCTGCAAAGCGATCTGCGGCTTCATGGGCTGCCCTCTCATGGTTGATGCTGCCTGCACACTAAAGTCAGGGCGCGCTGTGTCCCGGCACCCAACGCCCGTCGTCAGGCTTAGAACCATCAACGTCCAAGCCCTATTTGATGCCTTCCACAAAGAATTCATAGCTATCCGCATTATTAATCGCCTTGCCCGGGTCTTGGGTCGCAAGTAAACGCGCGTTCGCCGGATTGTATTTATAGTCCTGGGTCCCGCTTACATCATCAAAGTGCGACATCTCGTGTGCGATAGTTCCCGCCTGAGAATCCTGTCCCAACGGCTTGGCCGCGTCGAATTGCTGGTCCAGGTAGATCGTGTGCGTCTTATCATCGTGATAAACATAAGCAAACTGTTCCGGGTCGGCTTGTCCGGGCTCCGGCGGCTGAAAGTTGCTCACCTTCATTTGATTGTTGAGCGCCAGCTCCTTGTCGGTCCGGTCCAGCAGCGCCTGCCGCGTCTGCAGAGAGTCTGACCCGAACCACGTCCGCGACTGCGCCTTGGTCTTGTCGTCCCATGCCGTCAACTGCGCCTTGCGATGCAGCAGATACACCCGCTGATTGGCCAGAGCCCGCCGGATCGCTTTGCTATGCGACTTCTGCCATGCCTTCACCTGTTGCGCCCGCGTCGGCGGCGCTGGCTTGTCACCCTTCTTCGCCGCCACCGCGCTGCTTGCCGCCGCCGCCTGCTGCCCAATATCTTTCGAGTAATACCTCGACTCGATATGCACCCGGCCATTCGGGGCATGCAGCACAATGTCGCCAGTCGCCGACTCAATCGTTATGTTCGTGCGCCCGCTCGCGTCGGCCTTTTCCGTCATCTTGATGCGGTTGTTATTCGGCGTCGCCAGCACCACCGTTTCGAGCCCTTCGGCGTCAGAAAACTGCAGGCGGTTTCCGCTCTTCGTCATAATGCGCTTCACATCATTGCCAGGTATGTCATCGCCCCGCAGCGTCAGTCGCGGCGCCGTATGCACTCCATTCCAAAGCGAGCCCAGAATCACCGGCCGTTCCGGGTCGCCATCCTCAAACGCCACCGCAACCTCGTCGCCAATTTCCGGCATAAACATAAATCCACGGTCCGGCCCTGCATGCGGGCTCGTGGCGCGCGCCCATTCGGTCGTGCCGTCCTCCTGCCAGAAGAACTGCACCTGTATCCGTCCCATCTTCTTCGGATCGTCATGCGCCGTCACCCGCGCCGGCACAATGCCGCTCCACGTCCGCAGCGCCGGCTCTTCCGGGTGCCGGTAAGCCTTCCACGGCGTGCACACAAACGTATTGCTATACCCGCCCGCACCCCACTCATGCACGACCTCGGTCAGCCCGTAGGTGCCGGCCGCACCCAGGTTGCCGGTCAGGGTCACGGTATCGCCGGCCTTCAGCTTCATGCTGCGACTGGTGCCCGTTCCGGTCACCGCCGCTCCAATCGCTCGTTCGCTCTCATCCTTCAACGTCGTCTCAAACTCGTCATGGGTCTTCACCCTTGCGCGCACCGGCGTCCGTTGCGGCGGAAACCCCGACAACGCCACCTGCTGCACTGACCCCACAAGTCCCGCCGCCCCACCAAAAAACGCGGGCTGCTGATTCACCGAGCCATACGTCTTGCTCTCCATCGCGTGAAAGTCGTAGTGGCTTCCCTGGAAATTTCCCGGCCGCACCGTCGCACCGATCGAAAACGTCATCAGATCGCCGCCAGCCTCCCCCCGCCAGGCCAGGCTGTAGCCCGGCTGAAACGTATCGTAGATCTCGAACCCATCCGCGCTCGGTCGCAGCCACGCCTTGTAGTCGTCCACCACACGATCCAGAAAGCTGAAATCAGTCTCCGCATACTGCACGTAGTTCAGCGGCCGCGACGCCGCCACCCCCACCGTCGCCGCGCCGCCCATCCGCGCCGCCATCTGCGTAGCCAGGTTCTGCAGCGTCATTTCGGAGTAGTACTGCTTATGCTGCGACTGATCCATCAGCCACGTTTTCGAGTAAGCCGTCACCGATGCCGTGTACGTGCCCGAGTGCGCATAATTCAAATCCACGCTTACAATAAAGCCCGTAAACTGCGCCGTTTCCCCGCCCTGGTCATCCTTGCTGCTCACGCTCAGCGATTTACCGATCCAGTCTTCAATCGGCGTCGGCGTCCCGGCCATACGCGCGCACGTAAACGAGCACACCCAATGCCCGTTCAATCGCTGTTGCACCACACAACTGGTAAAGCGGTCCTCAGTCAGCGCACTGCCATCCACGGAAATTTCAGGATACTGGTTCATGGCCGAGGGTCCCCTTGGTGACTCTGCACCTCATCTTACCTTGGCTGCGGCATAAAGGGAGCGCCCATTCCACCCGCCCTAGCGACTTTTCCTGAAGTTATGTCCGCCATCCGGGTCCACCTCCAGGTAAACCCCGGAGAAGTCCCGCATCACCATCGTATCCAGTCCGTCCGTGCACGTCAGCGTACTCGGCAGCAGGCTGTTCGGCGGCCGCGGCACAAACGCCCCGTCCAGATCGATATGGTGGTCGTCCGGCGAAAACTTCCAGTGGCCCTCGCAGGTCATCGCACCGCTGCTCGCAGGCACGTAAACCTCCCGGTAAGTATGGTCAGCCGCAAGCGTCAGCGTCGTCTTCGAATCCGGCAGCACCAGCCCATACGAGCCCACCAGCGCGCTCTCCGACGAAACCGGCAGGCATCCCAGCGCGAACGCCGGCGTCATCAGCAGCAACACTCCTAGCGCGCGGCGCATGGGTCCGGCAGCCTCATGGAGTACTCCTGGTGAATGCTGTTGAACGGCGCGTTGTAGCCTTCCGGCACATCCGGCACCGCATGGAAAAAGAACGAGTTCGCCCCGGCAATATTCTCAATCTGCAAATATAAAATCCCCTCGCGCCTGTGCCAGTGCACCAGGTCGCCTCCCACCTGCCCGCCAATCGGCGATACCATTAGATCGTGCGGAATGTACCGCAGCGCCTCCCACGACCCCGTCCCCGTATTGCCAGACGTGCGGGTCGGCAAGCAGTTTGCGGCAATCCGGTGCACGATCTGCTGAATCCCTTCCGACCGCATCAGGTTCTGCGTGTCGATCGAGTTCGGCCCATACGCCCGGTAGCGATGCGCGCTGCCAAACAGAAAGTCCCGCAGCACCACCGCGGCTGCGTCAAACGCCTGCGGATTCCGATACCGGGAAAGCGCAGCCAGTGCCATCAGCACCTCCGCCAGTGCCAGCATGCCCAGCGGAAACGTAATCAGCCCCGCCACAAGCACCGCGCCACCTGCCAGCATCCCAAACTCATACGGCGCATAGATAAAGGACGCCTGCCCGGCACCATGGAAATCGCCTGCGCCAGCGGGTTATCCGCCGTCCCGTCCTGTTCCCCGGCGTGTCCGTCGCGCGCGCCACTCGCCTGGCCGGAAGGCCGCTTCGGCAGCGCCCGCAGATGCGCGTTGTGGTGCATGATGTTTGCCTTCGATCGCTGGCCGATCACCTGCACCTGCACCGCGCCAAAAGTTGTCACGCCATCCGCGTGCTGGGTAATCACCAGCTCATCCACCAGCAGCTTGAACAGGTGTCCGTCCAGATACGCGAACTTGTGGCCGGGCGAGTCCGGCAGCCGATACGTCGTACGTCCGTTCGAGTAGAACGCCCGGGGTGGCAACGAGATCGTAAAAGACTTTGGCCGAAAATTCATCAAACCTTCTAACGGAAAGCGTCTTTCCTTGATTTCCTTCCCGTCACGGTTGACCCACTGTTCCGACACGTCTACTCGACGTGGCTTGCTTGCCTCGGCGCTCATGAGCACCAAAAAAGCCAATTTGCAGGAGATTTTTCTCAAATCGGATCAAGTCAACCGCATTAGGCAGACTTAGCAGTACGGGTTCCGTTCGAGCCAATCGTTTCGCCATAGCCACTCCGTCCGAGGTATGTCTGGTATCTGTTATATTCACTTGATTAATAAAGGCTGTAAAGCAGCTTAGAAGCTTAAGAGAGACTCATACTGCTCATTAGGCTAGGCTTAGATGCTGCTTTTTTCCAGTCTGCTGCGGGAAAGATTCCAGCCGACTGCGGACAGTTGCCAATCAGCTTCCGAGTGGTTGTCCAGCCGACTGCGGATTGATTCCAACCATCTGCGGGGAGCCTTCCTGCCCACTGCGGATAGTCTTCCTGCCCGCTGCGGTTCCAAGAGAGGGTAACTTTGGTGGTTTCTTCCAACCAGCTGCGGAATCAGGCGGCTGCTTACGCCTTGGAAGCTAGTTGCACCGAGACCGCTGCATTCACTTTCCATAACAAGGTCTTCTCACCGCAGCCGGTTGGAAAATGGCTTGAATCATGATTTCTTATGCACATATTTTCCAGTCGGCTGCGGCACTTCCGTTACTTTCTTCGTTGTTCTTCCAGCCGGCTACGGGAGTGCGTAAAATTCCCGATGGGATCAGCACTCGGGCTCAAACTGCAGAAAGTCCGCAGTTGGTTGGAAAGCCGCCATACTTATACGAGCCGAGTTTTTCTGTAATGAGCTACGGCCATCACCACAACTCACCTATGTTGCTGACGGGGCTCGCCGGATCCTGGATGTGACGGCTTGCCTCAGCGAGGATCGCTTCTTTTTCTGCCTCCGTCACCTTCAGATTCAGTTGGGTATTTGCCCAGCGACTTCGCAGGCGACGGCCGTCGACCTTGAGTGGAATAGGTGCCTCTTGTCGCGCGGAAAAGCCTAATTCCTTGCCCGCCTCAACGGATGCGAGGGTGGTCGCTGCGGGGTCTGCACGAGGTTTGAGAGGAAGTTTTTCGAGACCGCTTGTGAAGTCCAGCTCTACGCTTGGTCGAGTATCAGGCATGCGCGCTCACCTCCTGCGGCGTTTCTACTCCCAAAAATACGTCCCGAACCTCCTGGGCGAAGCCTTCGGCGTTACGTATTGCAGCTTCTGGATTCTTGGCTTCAAGTTCGGAGAGCTCGTAGATTGTGCTGCCTAAACGAAACGGCACCTTGAACGCTGAACGCGCGACCATTGCTGATTTCATCACCGGTATGGAGTTCTCCCGCATCTGCGCGCAAATGTCTCGCATACCTTATCCATAATTACCGGCGATGTTTGCGAAAGAAACACTCGGAACGGGATCTTGCGGCGGAATATGGTCTCCTGCTTCCGAATGACCTTGATGACGTTCACCGCTTCGTCCGCATCCAGCTGATTACCTTTCATGGAAACCAAGACCAAGTCTGCACGACCAATTGCAACCGACACTTCTTCGCTTCTGCTTCCCTCCAAGTTAACAATGACGAACCGGTCAGCAGCTGAATCGATAATTTCAGCAACATCGGTTTGAAAATGCTGTTTTGACGGTAAGGCTTGGTGGAACGCCGTCTGGAAAACGCTGAGCCCATAGCGCCAGTGGAGCGTTCGGGTCAGCATCGATAAGGGTTGTCGCAGCCCCATGATGCGTAGCTACCAACGAGATACTTAGTGGCTATTACAGTATATTGTCGCTATTCTTCTTGCGATTTTAGTGGAGTGCAGGACAAGGTCGCAGGAGAGGTTCCACCGCCTTACACGCACTATGCTTCACGCTTTGACATGGTAGGCGGGGGACTGGTTCTGGTGCGGGGAGCCATTCGACTATAAATTCTGCACAATCGATCATGTGATTTCCCGAACATCTTTTCAGAGTCGAATCCAGGCTGGCTGAAGTCATCGCCTTTTACAAGCTGCGTCCGGATTTCCAGACCAATAATTTCTGTAACTGGGTGCCCGCCCACCAACGCTGCAACGGAATCAAGTCTGGTGCCGTTTTCGACCTTTCGCCCGCTTTCCTGTTTGTGCTTGTCCAAGTGTTAAGGAAGCAAAACAGGCACGAGCCATATACAAAAGGCTTATCGCCACTCGCAACGCGGAAAAGATTGTGGCTGCCGTCGAGATCGGTTTGGATGAGAGGGTCGTTCCTTTGGAGATGATTCAAGAGCTGGTACGTTCCACGTTCGCGCAATGTGGCGAACAGATCATTGAGCGCCTGGAAGCATCATCAGATTGTGGGGAGCAGATCATGTTGCTCATCGGGGGCTGGCGGGTCCCTGCTCGTTGAAGCGGCGATCAAGCTATGGTGTCACTCAAAGCTCAATGCAGAGCGGCAGACGAGCGGGAGCGCTTCAACTACGCAAGAGATGCGGCAAACGGTTCAGACCCGCTGGGTTCTAGACTTCCGCTATGGCGACATCCCGATACTAATCCGGCGTCGATGACCGCATTAGCGATTTGGCACAAACGCGGATGAGTATTTCCGGCGGGAAGGGCGTCTGTCAAAACTAACCGGCATGTGGCTATGATGTAAGTGTAGGTCTTGGTCAAGGATCAAGATCATGGAGGTTCCGATGTGCCTTGTAAGCCTTTCGCCGCAGGAGACAGTTGCGTGGGCGGCATTCGCAGTTCACTGTGCCCGAGCGTTGGAACGGCTGCTCATTGTCGTAGTTGCCTTCTTCTGTGTTCGCTACAGCTATCTTTTGGCAATGCGTTCCGCTGATGTCATGAGGCTTCAGGGCACCGAAACCGAAGTCACTTCAGGAAAGCTCCGTCTAAAACTCGAGGCTCTCGTACTTCCAGCAACCTCTCTGCCGCTTGCGGCAGCTTGTGCCTTCATTGCGCTTGGATTAAGGCCAGTCGAGACCAGTTGGCCTGTCCTAACCCAACAGTCAACCTGTGATCCGACGAAACCAGCAGCACCATCGACCACACCTCCATCAGTGAAACCTGGGAACCCACCACAGTCAAGGGAGGATCAATCCATAGGGTTCGGTGTCATTCAGCAGCAAGGCGGTCTCATCACCAGTGGTTTCCCTTCTGCCAGGGAACAGGTGGCCCTGTCTAGCGCTTGTGACCGACTCCGCGAATTGGCCACTGAACAACGTGAAGCGATCACTCCTGACGCGAAGGCTAGCGCAGCGGAGGATTGGAGAGATGGCGAACGAGAGGCTCTCGAAAACGTTGCGACTGTCTATGGCGCTTCAACAGCTAGGGCGCTTAGCGGCAACATTTCAACGCGAGTGACGCGAGGTTCGGGTGACATTGCTAGGTGTCCGAAGTGGAGTGATTCGAAAACTTGCAAAAATCTTGTCAGTGCGGCAAAGCAGTTCGAAGGAGCCATTCCATGAAGGGATATTTTCTTATCGCAAGTACGCTCTTGATTTTCGGCTTTTGTATTTTGCCGGAAATGCTGCCCCAAGCCGGAGCGCCTCCAACCAAACAAGCGGATGTCAACCAAATCTATGCGAACGTTTTCAAACAATATGGAAATGCGAGCAAGGAACTCTGGACAGCAATTTGTCGCGAAGGAGCGAAAGATGGATACAAGGTTCCTTGTGCCGGACTGGCTATTACCATGGAGTTCGGAGCGTTGGATGCACAGAGCAACATTGTGAATGGCAAGGCAACGGTCTCAATCGGCCAAGACCTAATTGTGGACTCTTTGCGCCTTGCCCAAGTGACTGTCTATGTCAACCAGAGCGACCATGCTTCACCACACGACCGAGAGCACACCCTGGGCGACTACATTGAAGAACTAGCAGATTCTGCAGTTCGTTCACAACGTGAGCATCAAGAGATTCGCCCAAGAGAGTTAGGTGCTTTCCTTGAACTCACGCCAGCGCAATCAGCAGAGTTGGCAACCAATAAGGAATTCGGTGAGCTTTCGGATTACCTGTTCCAGCTGATGATTGCATCTGTGCTCGGCCATGAATATGGTCACCTAGCTCGGCGTGACTCTCTGAAACCCTCAGTTCAGCCAGAGTCGCAGGTGGCAATCGACCGGGAGCTCGCGGCCGACAAGGTAGGCAGACAGATAGTCTCCAAGCTTTATCAAAACGACGTTATAGGAGCCTCACTTACACTTCTGTTCCGGATGGCGTATCAAGCCAAACGTGGTGAACCGACAAGAGAGCTTTGTCACCGTGCGCTAGAACAAGGTCGAGTCGATTTCCTTAACTCAAAGAAGGAGCTTCTCGCAAACCAAGAAGGCCAGAACGTCATACGCTCATCCGGACGTACGCCGCAAGAGTTCGCCGACCTTCAAAACCTTTTGCCGGTTAGTGCAGTCTGTGATCGATTATCTACTGATCAACCATCGCTGTCCGTAAGCGATCTTCTCGACAAGCTAACGCAAGCCACGACTAATTACAACACTTACGTTCCAAGTTTTACGTGTATCGAGACTGTCCATTCTGAGCAGATAAGTGCCCATATTCCTAATGGACGATGGGCAATGAATACACAAGCGGAACTTAGAGTGCTCCGAACTCATGATTCATACGGTGCTCTTGAAGAGAAGCGGATATTCACCCTGAAGAACGGACAGCAAGTCTCCCCCACTGAAGCCGATCACCTTGTGCTCCCCTACTTCCTGGCCGATGCGTTTGGGTCACCTCTCGACCGATTCCTTGCTTCCGAACAACGGCCATGCCTGCTGTTCACTCCTTTTCACAATGAACTGGTCTTCAGAGCAGACCCGACAAAAGCTGGCCGTGGAGCTTGCATTGATATCACTCCGGGTACTCGCGGGAATATACGGTATGACCCAATGTCGAACACCGTCACTCACTTAGAGCGTTCTGTACCCTTGTCAGAGTCACAATCCAGGAATTTGGCGACATTCGCTGCCGTTGACTTTGCGGCCCTTAACCTCAATGGGAGCACATACCGCATCCCGGCTCACATTCTGGGCATGCGCGAGATGGGTCAAGACCTGAACTATTTCGATGCTCATTACACCAGTTGCAAGAAGTTCGACGCTACGGTGCGAATCCTACCCGGATACGGCATCGCGCCCGAGTGACGATACTGGCCCCATATCCCGGTGCCGGTAAGTCTTAGTGCAAGTCGGATTGTCGGTAGCGATGCGCCCAAGTGGTTCTCACCGTGTTGATAACAGGCCGATGCACGTTTTCAGATCGCTTTCGTCACAACGTGCATAGGCGATTAGCAGCAATTCAGAAGCATCCTTGTTAGAAGCGCGTTTGAGAGGAGTTACTACCGTCGTCTCAAAACCAGTAGAGGCAGAGTAATGGCCTCATATCGCTCCTTCACTTCCCAAGCGCGAATTCCCGCGAAGGCCCGCGACAGCAGGCAGCGCGGCTCGCAAGTTGCGCGAGCCACCTCCCTCAGGACGAACTACTCTTAGTTATCTTCAGACTGGGTTCAGCGGTGGCAAGTTGAACGCGGTCGCGACCAGCGCGAAATCCTGCGGGGTACGGAGCAGGTTCGCCGCGGAAACCTGGATCATGTAATTGCCTGCCGGAGCATTGGCGATGCGCACCGATTAAACGTTGTTGTCACGGTCGGGTAGAACCATCGCTCCGGGGACCTTAGCATTGCCCATGTACTTGATGCCGGCATCCACATTCTGCACGATGAGGTTGAGGCAGCTTTGTAGGCCGCGGCCGGAATAGTCCGTGTAGGCGAGACAGAAGCGCAGGTCGGAAGCCGGATCAGCGAGAACGAAGACGTAGCGGCGGCGCTGCCCGGTGGCCGTAAAAGGCGGTCCCCGGGGTCTGCCAGTCATCCACAAATTGCAGCTTTATGCCAGGAACGGCAGGGTCATCCGAAGCCGGGATAGCGGCGGCAAGGTTGAGCAGCCCGTGGCCCTGATGAAAGTTGGGTCGTCCATCCATGGGAGCCTCAGCGGTTAGGCCGGTAAGCCAGGTGGTGCTGTTGATGAGCGTCGCTTTCAAGAGGGCAGCGCTTGGCGTGTGCTTGCGCGCGTCCGTAAGATATTGCCGGACCAGCGCGGCGCACCCTGCGACGAGCGGCGCGGGCATGTCGGACGCAAGGTTCAGCACGACATCATAGGTGAGTATGCGCAGACCGCCACCCGGGCTTGGCGCGGAAGCAGCAGTTTCCACCGAGGGTGCGGCGGCCGCCGGAGTGATCCAGTGGATGGACGTGATAAACGGCAGCTTCTTGAGTGTGGCGACCTACGCGAAGGTGAGGCGCGCGTTGTAGAGGCCGTCTTCGTCGCGTGCCAGCAGCGTCACGCCGCTTGCGGCGATCTGCGCGCGCCAGTCCTCGATCAGGGGTCCGGCGAAGGACACCTTGTAGAAGTCGAGTGGTTGGGGGCTTGGGTCTTCTAGAGACGAGGGAGCAGGGAGGGCAGAGCCTACGACCGGCGCGTAGGCGAGATCGGCAGAGACGGCGGCGGAAGGCGCGATGTCGAAGGACACGGTTGCCATGGCGGGTGTCGCCGATGCAAAAACCGTTTTGTGGAGCGGCAAACGAAGCTTCGGCTTGATCACCTCGGCGGGGGATGGAGCCGAGTTCGGCTGCGCGGTTGCGGCAATCTCGTTAATTATAAGGCCCTTCTGACGCAGGCTAGCGATGCCTGCATCATCGAGGTTGCCCATGACGAAGCTGTCCGTAGAGGCAGTGGGAGTGAAGGCTGCCCGGGCGGCCTGCTCCTCACTTTCATGCATGAAGTCCGCGATGATCGGTTTAGGTTCCATGGTGTTCTCCTCCGGCTGCCGGGCTCAGCTGGCCATGCTCTGCTTGGCGATGTTGTTCCAGTCATGCAGGAAGATCTGCTCGTAGTACTTGGCCGCGGTTTCGTTGGCGATGATGACGGAGGCGTCGCGGTTGCGCAGCACGCCGTCGGACGACCAGTTCTGGCTGCCCAGCGCGACCACTTTCGAGTCCACGATGAAGCCCTTGTTGTGCACGCCGTTCTCACCTTCGCGATACACGCTGATGCGGCCGATGGTGATGTCCGCCTGTTCCGGGAGCGATTGATGCGGCACCACCCGGACCTGCAGGGCGGCAACGTCGAGCGCATTGTTCAGGTGCAACCGGTCGACGATGTCCGTGATCTCCAGATTGAAGTTCAACCCTTCGCCGCCGTGCTTGCCGTCTGGTTGGCTGGCGCTACGCAGGCCGAAGAGACCGACGCTGCCCGCAAGCAGCTCCGGGTGATCGGCCGGCGTGGCATCCTGGGGCAGGTTGATGTAAACGCTGAGGACGGAGGCATCGAACGTACCGCGGACATTCTCCAGGTCGACGTAATCCCGGTCCGGCGAAGCGGCTTCGAGCGTGGTTGCCGAGGCCGCCGCTGTGAGGCTCGCGGACACCTTTCGGTTGACAGCGGCGTCGAGCGCGACGGAGGCTACCGCACCTGTGCGTTGCAGCTTGATGCCCTGCGGCGAGGCGCCCATCAACTCAGTAGTTTGCGGTTTTGACACAGCAGCTCCTTCGAGTACGTTAGCGGCCATAAGGTTTGCCCCCAGGTTGGAGAGACGCGCCTGCAGGGCCGGCTTCTGCTTCGGAAGGGGTGACAGGCTATCATACGCACAGTCCATCTTGGACATGCTGTCCATCTCTTCCGGCGTATAGACCTACGCTCTGCCGCCGGGCATAGGCATCACGAATTCATGCGCGCCGCTGGCCGCGGGTCCTTTCAGCCATGCGTTGTCTGTCGGATTTTTGTTCGCGGGAGCACTGTTCCACTCAGCCCACATGCGGTCGATGTTCGCATGATGCAGATAGAAGATGGGGTCCAGGCCGGCGAGGCTCGGATCACTCATCAGTCCGCCGTTTCCGCTGCCCGGCTGCGCTCCGCCCACGTATACGTGCACCAGGTTGTGCGTATTGCTTTCCAGGTTGCCGGAGTTGCCGCCGCCATGCCAGAAAGAGGTTTTCGGCCCACCGAAACCGGGCGCTTTCGTGGCCGCATTCGACCCGTTGTAGATCGTGTTTTTCAGGCAGTCCTGGGTGACGATGCCGTACACAAAGTTCGGATCGCCCGGATGTCCCGCACCCCCGGCAGCGGTCGGAATGTAGATTTTGCCGTCGCCGTCGGGGCCGTAGCGGGCCTCGACGAAAAGCGCATTCGGAGTGCCGTCGGGCAGCGTTGCCTGGATGAACGCAAGTGGAATCGTGTAGTCGTTTCCGGGGCCAAAGTAATTCCAGTAAGGCAGCGCCCACGTCGCCGGGCCGCCGGCCGCGACTACTTCTGCGCGGATGTGCGCTTCGAGCGCAAGTAGATGCCCGCGGTGCCAGGGCGCGAAGTACCAGCTCTGGTGCTGGCACTGACCCCAGTACTGCTTGACGACGGACGTCGACGGCTTCGGGCTGTTCGGCACCGGCGGCGGCGCAGGCAGATACCCCCAATCCGGGTAGCCGGGAGTGGGTCCCTGCTGGTTGACGTACTGTCCATGGATCGTGGCGAAGAAGTACCAGCTCGCAGTGTCGTCAAGCGCTTGGCCTGCATAGCGCGAACGCCTTGGCGTACCAGAGCAGGTCGAGATGGCGAAAGTGCCGTTGTTGATCCATGCATTTTTACGCGTGTCTTGGGCCATATTCTCCGTCAGCCAGGATTTAGGGTCTCTCTCGTAGAATTTTCAATACCTTCGGTGAGTGCTGGTGAGACAAACTTAGCTGGCCTTTACGGCAATAAAGCAGGCGACCAGGCCAGCAGCTTCTCCGTTATGCGGCTTGGCGCGTATCACGGAGCCCGTGATGCGCCGCTACCTGCCCCAGGCCGTTCGGCCAGTGTTCTGTAAGAGAGCCGTCGTAGTTGTAAAAATAACTCGCCGAAGCCGTGCCATCCCTGCCTGATCCCGTGATGTGCGCGTGTGCCGGTCGCGTTGAGGCTGCCGGCGTCACGACGCCCTTCAAATCCATCAGGAAACCAGCTCCGAAGATGAGCTCGCCCTCAAAGACGGTCGGTTCGGCATCCCTTACCGTCCATGTGCCTTCTGCAAAAAGCAGTGCCGCCAGCTTCTGCGGATCGCCACTCGTAAGGGTTGGGTTGTTCAAAAAGCTGCGGTACGTCCAGACTCCAGCAAACGCGTTGCTCATCTTTCGAGCTCCATTCCGATGAGAAATGTTCCTCTGCAGTGTGTTCCTGAACGCAAGCGCCGACACGAGTTGAAACCTGCTGGCGTCGTACCTGGTGCGAGTGGGATCCGGCTGAGGCTAAGCGGCGAAAACTTCGATCACGTCTACGGCTAGGCCCTGTGAAACTCTGTCAGACTTAATCCAAATAACGCTCTGTTGATCGGAAACAATCAGTGCCTACTCCAAAACCTCTCTAATGGGAATAAAATAAGGGCCGACCAGTGCCTGAAAATCCGTTTCAGCCTGCGTCCGCCGTCCCAACGAAAAGTCGCCGCGGAAAACGGCAGCGAATTCGTACAAGTCGCGCGGATGTTCAGGCTCCCCCTTGCTGAAGCGCGGCAGCGATCGCAGGCTGATGCGCGTTCTCAGCGTCGTGAGCCTGGGCGTTCACTGGGGATTCGCGCTCATCAGGCTTCGTTGCTGCATTCTTTCCATGCGCCATATTGTGGCAACACTGGCATCACGGAGAGAGGGATTGAGAAAGACTATGGCAAACTCTGCTTCTACCATTCTGGCAACCGCAAAGCTTCCTAACTTCGAGCGAGCTTCGCGCCTGGTTCGCAAACACTACGCCACGGCTAACTGTCTGCTCTTACAGATCCATATGAAATGGTCTGATCTTGAGTCGGTCCCTATGCCGAAGCGCAGGCTCCGTTCGGCGGCAGAGATAGTACTTCACGGTGGCTGTGTTTTACCGATGCAAGTCTCAAGTGACGATATCACTCCAATGCACTCATCGAACTTTGTTCGAGCCGCCCCCGCAACATAGATCCTGTGAAACGCTGTTGTCACGAGTAGTGTTCTTGAAAAAGGGGAAAGTCCAGTCCTTCGCCTTCAATGTAAGCCATAAATGACGATGCCCTCGCTCTCGCGAAGACATCGTCTCATCCACCCCTGTTTAAACCCAAGCAGTTTCGTAACTCAAGTCTGGTTAGAAGGCATCGGAAGGGACGCAATACTCGCGTCAAGCTTCCAGGATGTAGAAATGGTCATGATGTCATAGGACAACACCGCCTCCGTTACACTGCAAGCACGGTCAACTCTGACCGCTTAGTGATAAAGTTTTCATATCCGGAGGCCGCAGAGGATGCCGAATTGCCAAATGGACAAACCAAAGTGGACTGATATAGCTGTTGTACTTCTTGCTGCATGTTCAGTAGTACCTGCGTTGCTACAGTGGCATGTGTATAGGAAACAAGCTGCAGAGATGAGATTGCAGACCGCCGAGATGGAAGCATCAGGTAAGCAGACGGACAGGCTAATCCAAATAGCTCAGGCCAGTTCTGATAATGCTGCTAAGAGCTCCGCTGCTGCTATCAAAAGTGCCGAGGCAGAAAGTCGCTTATCTGCGAGTTCTGAGAATTCAGTTACACAAACCGCCAAAGTCGCAGGTGCATCGCTTTCTGCAGCAACCTTAGCTCAGAAAGAAGGGCAGGAGGACCGCAGAGCATGGATAGCCCTCCAGGCAGGCGAGCTAATGCAATTTGAGGCAGATAAGAAGGTGATACTTCACTTTGATGTTCACAATTTTGAGAGGAGCCCTGCTCTGAGCACGGCCGTAGCGACGGTAGCCTTTCCGGTTTATCCTGTACCAACAAATCCAGCCCAACTCCAAGTTTTCTACTCATTCGTCGAGAAGAATTTGCCCAAGTACAAGGCGATGGATGAGTATCGGAATGCCCAGCCTTTTACCCCGATTCCGCCAAATGGCACCTTGGATTACAGCACGCCAGACGCACCGGTGATTTCCCCGGAAACATATTCGGCCGTCGAACAAGGAACTCAACGTCTCTTTTTCCCCACCAGAATCGTTTATACGGATGCGCAAGGCATCAAACGAGAAACAGTTACCTGTGATTACGTCCTTATGCTTGATGGCAAGCCAGAACTCATTTTGGCACCGTTCGGGAACGAAATGAACTAAATCGTCCACACACGGCTCTTAGCGGCTCGCGAACAATATGCTCGGTCCTCGGCATATGCTGTTCACTCCACCCATCTGCCAATAATGAAGGGACTGCGTCGCTTCTACGCTGGCGGGACCAGCGCTTATTGTTTATCACAATCGTAGCTTCTTGCCCACGGGTGCGTCTTTTTGCTGGGGACCACGTCTTGGTGGTTGCATCCGGATCAGTTGCATGGGCTGGTCGACCGCAGGCCCTGCGGAGCCGGGTCGGATGTTTCGAGTTTCGACCTCTTCCTCCAGGGTGATGCGCGCGATGGGACTCCCTGGCGCTGAAGATCAGCCGGTCTCCTGCGGGCTTCTGCTCTGCCTCCACCGTGGTGATGGCCACAGCAAAGCGATAGCCGCGCCCAGGAACGGTCTCGATGATCTTCGTTCCGGAGCCGTGGCGGGAGAGCGCCTTGCGGAGCAGGAAGATGTGCTGGGTCAGGTTGCTCTCTTCGACGAACGATTCCGGCCAGAGCGCACGCAGCAACTCATCTTTTCCGACCACTCGTCCGGCATGATCCACCAGGTAAAGAAGCAGGTCGAAGGTCTTCCGGTTACGCGGCAGGGGATCGTTCCGTCAGCTCAACTGCCATCGGGCGCGATCAATTTCATACTCTTCAATTTGAGTAAACCACTCGCAATCAGGGACATGGGGAGATTGATCCTGAATTGAGAACCGATTGAGGCGGACTTGAGGACGCCGTTTCAGCAACCGTGGGAGAACTGAGGGTGCCGGGGGACTCGGAATCGATACGAAGTTCCTAACGAACCAGGTATAGCAATGCCGGTCTGCCACGCCGGAACGACAATCACGGTCCATCACGCTTCGCCAAAGGACGACATGAAGATCACGAAGCGGCTCTCGATCGAGTTCCAGCATCGCGAAGTGACCGTCTCGGTCGCGGGCGCGACGCTCCACGTTCAGGATAGCGAATCGGACGCCATGCACGCACTGGCGTTCTGTCCCACCTGCGGCGGTCCTTGGATCACCATCGTTGCGCGTATGGAAGGAGAGACCGCTGCAGACACAGACCGCATCCGCCATGCGCTCCAGCAATCCGGCCTGCACCTGCAGGTCTCCCCGGCGGGTCAACTGCGAATCTGCCAAAGGTCATTCGAAGCAATCAAGGAGAAGTTCTGATGTTCCCTACTGACACGTCCTCCCCCACCCGCACTCTCCTGTGCCGGACCGCGCATCTGCTGGTCGCTTTATTGGTGTTCTTCCGGGTCCAGTCCGCGACCGCCCAGGGCCCCAACATCACCTATATGGTGAAAACCAAGATCAACCACGGTCTCAGCTTCGCCACCGGGATCGCCGCCGACTCCTCCGGCAACGTCTTCGTCGCAGACATTGGCGCTTCTGCTCTCTATAAAGAGGGCCTCAATCCGGACGGCAGTTACACCCAATCCACTATCTCTACCGGCGCGGGCACCCCCTACGCCGTCGCCATCGACTCTTCCAACAATCTCTACGTCGCCGACGGCGCTCACAGCGTCTATAAGGAGACCCTCTCCGGCGGCAGTTATACCGAGAGCACTGTCGCCAACAACTTCACCGGAGCCTACAGGGTGGCTGTTGACGCCGCCGGAAACGTCTACGTCCTCGATGCGGTCACCGGTACCGTTTACCTGGAAAAGCTCTCAGGGGGCAGTTACACCCGGAGCACCATCGCCGCAGGGCTGAATGTTCCCAACGACGGTTCCGGTTCCGGCGGCATTGCCGTGGACAGCGCTGGCAATACCTATATCGCCGACATCGGCAACAAGCGTGTCTTGAAGGAGACCCCCAGCGGCGGCGCCTACAGCCAGAGCATCGTCATGGATAGCACCACCTCCCAGTACAACGTGTCACCGCAAGGCATCGCCGTGGATACGACGGGTGCTGTCATCATCGCGAACGAAAACTCCGGAATCTTCAAGGCGGTGCCAAATGGTGCCACCTACACCATGGCACCATTGGTATTCGGCAATGCTTCCACCATCATTGCGGGGGTCGGCGCGAGCATCGATTCCCACGGCAATCTCTATATCGCCGATCTCGGCACAATCTATGTGAATTCCGCGAACGAGCTCGCCGAGTCTTCCAGCGCGGTAAACTTCGGATCGCTTAACACGGGCACGATGGCTCCAGCCCAGACCGCGACTTTTACCTTCGATGTCGGCGGAACCCTCGCCACGACTCCTTACGCCGTCTCCACGCAGGGGGATCTTACCCTCGACTTTCAGGCCGCCACTACTCAGGCCGCGAACGTCTGCGTCACTGGCAGAACCTATAACGTGGGAAACACCTGCACCGTTGCCGCCACCTTCACGCCGACCCGCCCGGGCGTGCGGTATGGAGCCATCGCGCTCTTCGCCCCCTCCGGAACGCCGATCGCCACCAGCTTTCTGCAGGGTGCCGGCGTGAGCCCGCAGGTCAGCTTCTCCCCTGGTGCCCTCAACATCGATCTGGGGTCAACCTTCGGCACCTCCTTAACCTTGGACTCCAGCAGCAACGTCATTTTCTCCGAAATCAACGCTGGCCTGGTCCTGGACAGTTTCGCCAACGCCCACCCTGTCGACCTCATTTCCCCTACCTTCAGGACCGGTTACACGGGCCCGACTCCCAACTCAAGTAGCGGCAATTTCTTTGGGAGTGGCTATGCCGTCGATGGCGCCGGCAACGTCATCTTCGCGGAAGGTTACACCTCGGCGTCGAGCACCTTCCCGGGAGCGACCGTTTTCGCGGCCTACGATGTCAACCCGACCATCGCACCCGCGCAGACGGGCACCACACAGATCAACGCGACCAACTACGGCAACGCCTTTCTTGCCAGCGTTCCTTTTCCCTCCACCTCGATCACCCCGCCCTCGAACAACCGACCCGCAGTTGACGGAGCCGGTAACCTCTACTTTGCGGACGACAATGGAAACCAGATTCTCGAGGAGCAGTACGTCCGTGGTGCCTATAACAAGCTAACCATCGTAGCCACTGGCCTCAACAATCCCGGCGATGTCGTCGTCGACGCCGACGGTGCGGTCTATGCCGCCGATACCGGCAACAATCGCATCCTCAAGGAGACCCCTAACGGAGACGGCACCTACACGCAGTCCACCGTCGACAGCGGATTCGCCTCTCCCCCCGAAGGCCTCGCCATCGACCGCCTCGGCAATCTCTACGTCTCGCTCTTCAATAACTTTCAGAACAGCAACGTCCCGTTCATTCTGAAGGAAACGCTCGCGAACGATATCTATACCCGAAGCACTTTGACGATCAGCGGCTCCGAGGGCCTCGATGTAGACCCCGCTGGCAACATCTTTGCGGCCTATCCGGCCTCAACCTCCAGCACATTCATCTCGAACATCGCGGCTCTCGATGTCGCGACGCCGCCCTCGTTCATCTTTGCGCAAACGGCCGTAGGCAGCACCAGCGTTGACAGTCCTAAAACAGTAACCGTCACGAACAACGGCAATGCGCCGCTCAACTTTGCCACGAACCCCGCCATCACCTCCGGCTTCACCCTGTCGCCAAGCTCCACCTGCTCGCAGTCCACGACGCTCGCCCCTGGAGCCTCCTGCACCCTGCTCATCAACTTCGTCCCCACCCAGAGCGGCGTTACCAACGGGATCCTCACGCTGACCGACAACCATCTCGGCGCATCAGGTTCCACGCAGGTGATCAAACTCAACGGCCAAGCCACCGGAAGCGGGACAGTCGGAGCCACGCTTTCGCCCTCCACTTATAACTACGGCTCAGTGAACGTCGGCAGCTTGGCTTCGCAAAGCTTCACGCTGGCGAACACAGGCACCTCCGCCATCAACATCGCCTCCACCGCGCTGCCCAACGCGCTCTTCACCATGAGCAGTACCAACTGCGGCACTTCGCTGGCAGCAGGAGCGAGTTGTGCCTACACTCTCGTCTTCAAACCGACGTCCGCTGGCGCGCAGACCACCACCTTCTCCGTCACCGACGATGCGGGAACCCAGACGGCAGCCCTCACCGGCACCGGAGTGCAAGCTGCTGCCCCGCAGGCCGCTCTCACCCCGGCGATCGCTAACTTCAGCTCCATAACAGCCGGAACGACCAGCGCGCCCATCTCCTTCACCCTGACAAACGCCGGCAATGCGGCGCTCTCCATCACCTCATTCGGCACTAGCGGGGCGAACAGCTCCAGCTTCCTCCAGGGCGCCAGCACCTGCGGATCTTCGCTCGCCGCCGGTGCCTCATGCACTATCGCGATCAGCTTTGCACCCACTTCCGCCGGAACCTTCACCGCGACACTCTCCGTCATCGACGCCGTCGGCACGCAGACGGCATCGCTCACCGGGACGGGAACAGCCGTCCCCGCACCCCAGGCCGCTCTTACCCCCGCAACCGCAAACTTCGGCAACGTGACGACGGGAACCGCAAGCTCCGTCCAACCCTTCACCCTGACCAACACCGGCAATGCGGCGCTCACGATCTCCGGGATCAGCCTGACGGGAGCCAACAGCGCAGCCTTTACAAGCACCAACACCTGCGGCGGCACGCTTGCCGGGGGTGCGTCCTGCACCATCTCGGTCACGTTCGCTCCGGCCTCAACCGGCACCGATACGGCCACGCTTTCAGTAAGCGACAACGCCTCCGGTTCGCCGCAGACAAGCTCCCTGGCGGGCGTTGCGACGGCGCCACCGGCTGCGTCGGACTTCTCGATTGCGGCAACACCTGCAAGTCAGTCCGTGACGGCTGGAAGCAGTGCGACGTATCAGATCAACCTCGCTTCGACCAATAGCAGCTTCACGCAACCAGTCACCTTCACCGCCAGTGGCCTTCCAAGCGGCGCTACGGTCACGTTCACGCCACCCTCGGTCACTCCGGGGACCGCCGGAGCGAGTTCGGCCATGACGGTTCTCACTCCGGTGCAACACGCGGCAGGCGGGAATGCCCCTTCCCTTTGGCCCTTCACAACGCCTGTCTTCGCCGCTGCACTCCTGCTCTTCCCAGGCAAACGCTTCCGGCGTGGGAAGAAAGGCTGGGGAGTCTTCGCAAACTTCGTGTGCATCCTCTCTCTGCTTGGCCTTGCGGTGTCCACAATAGGCTGCGGCGCCGGCTTCGCTCTGCCATCGTCCGCCAAAACGTACACCATCACCGTGACCGGTACCAGCGGATCGGACACCCACTCCACCACAGTCACGCTGACCGTGCAGTAATGAGGACCTATGACCGTGCGCTCAATGCTTGCCCTGTTCCTCCTGTCGATCGCCTCCGTCAACCTGATGGCGCAGACTCAGCCATCCAACGAGGTCGCGCTGGATTACACCTACCTGCACACCAATGCGCCACCGGGCGGCTGCGGATGTTTCGCCATGAACGGCGGCAGCGGATCGTACGCCTATCATCTGGGCCCACAGTTCGCCGCAGTCTTCGAGGTAGGAGCCGTACATGCCGCGAACGTGAATGCAAGCGGCCTCGACCTGGCGCTGACGTCCTACCTCGCGGGTCCGCGCTTCTACTACCGTAGACCAGGCGCTCGCTTTGTTCCTTACGGGCAGGTGCTGATGGGTGCGGTGCGCGCAACGGGTGGACTCGCCCCGGCAAACTCGGGCGGAGCCCCTTCCTCCACTGTCTTTGGCTCGACCCTTGGCGGAGGGGTCGAGTTCAACCTAAGCCGCACCATCACACTTCGCGTGGCGCAGGCCGACTATTTCGTGACCACCTTTTACAACCAGATAGACGCCCACCAGAACAACCTTCGCATCAGCACGGGCGTGGCGTATCACTTCGGAAAGCGGTGACTCATGAACAAGAAAATCGATCTTCCGACGCTCGGCGAACGATCCGCATTCGGCACAGCCGGAGAAACATCCTCATTGCCACAGGCAAAGCGGACATCGTGCTTCAAGGTGTTCCTGGCCTGGTCCATCGTCCTGCTGCCACTGGCGTGGGGGTTCTACGCGACAGGGTAGACTGTCGCTCCTCTCATCCGCACACTCTTGAACTCTTTATAACCAGAACAACAAGGTCTTCACGATGCGATCCTGCACCAATCCTTACAGGCATGTTCAACGTCTCTCCGTTGCTCTCTTTGCCTCGCCTATTCCATGGTTGTGGCGACGGCACTCTGCGCTCAGGCACCTCAATCCCCGATCCACGAAAAGAACCGGCGGCCACGTTGGCCAAAGTCACCGCGGCGCGCGATGCCTTCGTCGCACGCATTCACGCAAGTGGGTTCAGTTGCCCAACTCCTGTGCCTACCATCCTGATCGAGGACGTGCCATCGTTTGGGCGGTATGACGAAAAAGACAAATGTCATTCGCACCTACGATTGGACCTTGCTGAATCCTCAGAAGCGGGCTTTCTTCTTCCAGCTTGCGGGTCTGGGAGCCAAGGAGGCGGAAGTTCGCGCCGGGTTTGATCGAGGCACTCATGGCTGGATCACCGCACACGAAAAGAAGCCAGCGCCCACCTCCACCCAGTCTTGTCAACGGACTCGGAAAGCGAGAGGGAGTCGATGGACACGAACATAAACCCAACCTCACGTTCAAAGGGCCAATCCATCATGATCCGATATCTTGCCACTCCTCTCATGCTCGCCTCCGCTGCTCTCGCCTGCGGCCAAAACACGCCGAAGCAAGTTGCGACCACGGAGACTGACCTTCCCCGCTTCAGCTATCCGGTCTCTGGCGATGTACAGTATCTGCTCAATATGCCGGTGAAGGAGTTTTCCGACTTTGCTCTCCCCATCCGCTCCGACATCGACAGGACGCTGAGCGAATACGAGATCAAGGACCATGCGGCACATCGCAAGTTGCTTCATGCGCGGCTTGATCTCGAGCTTCTCTCCGGTGATAACGCCGCGGCGCTCGGGACAATTCAGCAGATTCGCGCGCTTGAAGATAAACCGGTCGCCAAACTGACCAGCGCTCTCAGCGAGGAGGCGATCGCTCGCGCACGCATGACCAGCGCCGATCCGGCGGTCGGCGGCTGTCCCGCGGGCTATCAGCCGGCCTACCAGAAATCCGTGCAGACGTTGCCCTGGTCCGTGGCCGGTGACTTCATGAAGCACGACAAAAGCTTTGCCGGGTTGATGAGCAAGCCGTTCTTCGCCGGTGTGGCTGATTCGGAGTTGGGCCCGACGATCTCGAAGGAACACGCCTTGACTCTGACTGGCGCGGTAACCTTGCTCCAAATGCGAGTTTTGATCGATTATGCCGTCGCGTGCAAACAACAGACGCTCGACGTAGATACCACCTACATCAAATTGCACGATGTCTCCAAACCGGACATCTGGCTTGCACGGGAGGCAGCTTTACCGGCAACGGAGAAGCTGACCCCGGTGAACGTCGGCATCTGGGATTCCGGCTTCGATACCTCTCTGTTTCCAGGGCGGCTCTTCACCGATACCGCAGCCGATCCGCGAGATGTGCATGGCATTGCCTTCGACGTTTTCTGCCACCGTACCCATGGCGAACTCATCCCGCTGTCTGCGCGGGAGTCGAAGGACTACCCGGAACTGGTGACGACCATGCAAGCTGTCGGAGATATGCAGAGCGGCATCGATACGCCCGCTTCCACCGCCTTCAAGCAGAAGACTGCCGCCATGACTCCACAGCAGATGCGCAGCCTGTACGACGAGATCAATGTCGTGGATGGCTACGCGCACGGAACCCACGTTGCTGGAATCGCGGCGCGCGGCAATCCGGCCATCCGCCTTGCCTATGTTCGCATGACGTATGACACCGGCAATCCGCATATGCCGCCCACCGATCAACTCCAACAGGATCTGGCGAGTTCGTACGCAGCATCCGTGCAGTGGTTCAGAGCGCACCACATCCGCGTTGTCAATATGAGTTGGTGGAACACACCCTCCACCTATGAGAAAGATCTTGCGGATAACGGGATCGGAAAAGACAGTGCTGACCGTAAAAAGCTCGCTCGGCATTACTTCGAGATTGAGCGGGACGCTCTATATATGGCACTCAAGAGCGCGCCGGAGATTCTCTTCGTCACGATCGCGGGGAACAACAATGCCGACAACGCATTCGAAGAAGTCATTCCGTCTTCCTTCCGCCTGCCCAACCTGATCGTTGCCGGAGCCGTCGACCAGGCCGGCGGCGAGACCAACTTCACCAGCTACGGGGACAACGTTCTCATCCATGCGGACGGCCAGGCCGTGCAGAGTGTCGTTCCCGGCGGCGCCAAAATCAAGATGACCGGCACCTCGATGGCCGCGCCGCAGATCACGAATCTCGCGGCCAAACTGCTCGCGGTAGAGCCCGGCCTGACACCGACCCAATTGGTCACGCTCATTCGCGAGGGTGCCGACACGAGCGATGATGGCCGTCGTCACCTTGTGAATCCCAGGCGCTCTGTTGAGTTGCTTAGGAGCGGCAATGCTAGGCTCTCGCCAACTGGGGCTTCTCAACCATAATCATCCGCTTCAGCGCAATCCATTTCAAGTGCTTTTAGTCTTCCGATGAGCGCAGTCGCTTAATCAGAGACTCGCGGCGGTGAGGAGGCTAGCCTACGAAGCGGCAGACTCGGAACTGCTGAGCCCGGAGCTTGCCGCTGGCATGAGACGAGTCAAAGGTGTGAAGCAACTCGGCTGCCGAGCGGGTAACTGGCTCAGCCAGGAGCAAGCTCGGTTGCTTAGCGTCAGTTGAGTTCTAATAAATAGGCTAACGAGACCTATCGTTACAAGATCGTGAAGAGAAGTGGTAACGGAGTCGTTGGAGTTCAGGCGAAGAAGAGGCGGATAGCGATGCAGAAAACTGCCGATTTTAGATTGAGGAAGTCATTCATCACGATTGCTATCGCAATGGAAGTTGTGTTGGCCACACTCCTCATCGGCTTGCCCAGTTTCGCCCAGGTGGCTCCCAGTGGCGCAGATAAGATGAATTCTGCTTCAATCCCCGCTGCTGCTGTCACGACGATCAACATGGATTGGATAGACCGCACAGCCGATCCTTGCACCGATTTCTACAGATTTGCATGTGGCAACTTTGCTGCGTCTCACCCAATTCCGCCGGATCAGGCCACCATGAACGTCGGCCTGATTACCCGCACCAAGGTGTCGGAACAACTGAGCGGAATCCTCGAAAGAGCGGCGACCAAAAAAGAGGGACAAGACTCAAACAAGCAGAAGATCGGGAATTATTACGAAGCCTGCATGAACACCGATGCGATCGAGAAGGCTGGCTTGAGCCCAATTCAGCCGCTTCTGAAGGCAATCGATGCCTTGGTCAAAGAGCCAGGAGGTAGACAGCATCTTCCGGAGTTGATCGGCAGGTTGGAGCGAGAAGGATTGGTGGTCTTTTTCAACTATGGAAGCATGGCTGACCGGGATGACGCACGCAAGCAGGTGGCGAACATTGACCGAGGCAATCTCGGCTTGCCTGACCCCGGCTACTATCTCCGTTCCGAGGCCAGGGATCAGGAGGTTCGCCGAAAGTACGTCGATCATGTCGCTCGCATGCTGGTCCTCGGCGGAGTCGATCCGACTGAGGCTGCCCAGGAAGCACGAGATGTGCTGGCGATGGAGACCAACTTGGCGCAGAGCGCACTCTCCGAGATCGAACGCCGGAAAACGGCAAACAGGCACCACATGGTAACGCTCGCAGCGTTTGAAGCCTCGGCCCCCGGCTTGGACTTCCGGGCATTCCTCAAAGCTGTTCACGCCGGTCATGTAGAAATACTGAATGAATCCGAGCCAACATACGACCAGGCAATGGTGCGGGTTCTGCGTGAAGCAAGCCTGGGCACGCTGGCGGCTTACCTGCGGTATCAACTCTTGACCGCCTATGCCGATGAGTTGCCGAAACGGTTTGATGACGAGAACTTCGATTTTTACCTGCGTACCCTGCGTGGGCAGGAGCAGCAAGCTCCTCGACGCAGACGATGCGCCAAGGAAGTGGAAAGCGCTCTTGGCGAGGCCCTGGCGCAGGTCTACATCAAGCAGTACTTCGCCTCGGCAAACAAGGCGAAGACGCTCGAGCTGGTACAGAATGTGGAACGTGCGATGGACCGTGATCTCGATCAGATCGGATGGATGTCTTTTGCGACAAAGGAGCGTGCGCGGGAGAAGCTGCATGCCGTGACCAACAAAGTTGGTTACCCCGATCGTTTTCGAGATTATTCCGCGCTTACGGTTTACCGTGACACGGCCGCCGAAAATCTATTGCGCGCCAACGAGTTCGAAGAAGACCGCGACCTTAGTAAGATCGGCAAGCCGACGAATCGCTCCGAGTGGTTTCGAACCCCTACGGTCGTCGATGCTTTTTACTACATGAGTACCAACGATATGTACTTTCCGGCGGCTATTCTGCAGGCGCCCCTCTACGATGCGACGGCTGACGACGCCTCGAACTATGGCCATATCGGTTCCATGATTGGCCATGAGCTGACACACGCTTTTGACAATCAGGGTAAGGACTTTGGACCGACCGGGAATCTGGAGAACTGGTGGACAGCTGACGACCTGAAGAGCTACAAGGAACGCACCCAGTGTCTCGTCGACGAATACTCGGCCTTTGTGCCAGTGGGTGATCTCCATGTGGATGGCAGGCGCACGCTTGGAGAAAATACCGCTGATAACGGCGGGCTCGTGTTGAGCTACTTGGCATACCTTGAGCAGGAGCGGGAGAGAGGCGTTGATCCCGAGGCGAAGATCGACGGTTTCACCGGATCTCAAAGGTTTTATCTTGCGTTCGCCCAAGGTTGGTGTGAGAACGCGCGGCCTGAGAATATAACGACCCAGGTGCTCACGGATACGCATACGCCCAGAAAGTTTCGCGTCAACGGATCGATCGTCAATCAACCAGCCTTTGCTCCTGCCTTTAGTTGCAAGGCAGGGGCCCCCATGGCTCCGGTGACGAGCTGTCGGGTTTGGTGAGAACTTATAAGTGCGACTGACGTGAAACCCGCTTCTCGTGAGTAGGGATGTGAGTTGATCGGGGAATCGCCAATTCGTGTTTTGAGACAGTTTGGACCGGAAGCCTGAATCGGCCTGGATTGCACCAGTGTAATCCGTCAAACCAGACGTATGACTGAGGAACTCACGGACTGTGATCTCTGACCACGCTTGCGGGAGCTTCTCATCCGGCAGCAGCTGCACCACTCGATCGCTGGTCCGGAGCTTCCCGTTTTCTTGCAACAGGAGAATCGCTGCGGCTGTGAACTGCTTCGTGATGGACCCGATATTGAAGCGCATGTGCTCGTAAATCCAGACTTCTGATCGCGGTTAGCAAATCCATACCCGTGGCGGAAGATAACTTTAACAGCAGTTGCAAACTTAACCGTCCCACTAAAACCATCTTTCACTGTGTAGTACCCGGCAACGCGCCCGATGCGATCTGGTTCTTGAGCCGCCCCAGATCGAACGAAGCCAAGAACAGCAAAAACGGTAAAGCAAGCGAGACGAACTAATCAGACGCAATCGAACCTCCAGAAAGAGTCCCTCCCTCTTAGCGCCGGACCAAGATGGGTCCTCATTGGTCGCATAGTGGAAACTTGAGGGGTTGACCAAGCGGCTCGAAGGCGGTCTCTCTCCGGTTGCGCAAAGGAACGAATTTCGATCACTCGTTTGAGGCTGCGAAGGGTCGTAGAGGCCTGAAGGCACCCTCACGAAGGCGTTCTGCGGCCTGCCAGGTATAGGCGCCGGTCAGGTTGAGGTGTTCCCAGCCAATGGGTGACAGGTGAGTTAAGGACTCGTCATTAATAGTGATGCCGTGCTCACGCAGCGCGACGATGGCACGTTCCAGATACACGGTATTCCAGAGTGTGATGGCGCGACGATCAGATTCAGGCCGCTGACGTGATAGCGCTGGTTCTCGAAGCTGCGGTCACGTAGGTCGCCTTGGCGGTTGAAGAAGACGGCCCGCGCGAGAGCGTTTCTGGCCTCGCCTTTGTCAAGGCCAACCTGGATACGCCTCCGGAGTTCGGGGTCTTTCATCCACTCCAGCACAAAGAGTGAACGTTCTATCCGACCGATTTGACGTTCATGACGCTGGCCGTCACTCAAGCTGGTTGTGAGAGTCTCAAACATCTGGCGCTCGGAACGCACAATGACCTCGGCACACAACCGCTCCAACACCGCCAACCTTGGGACAACGACGGATCGCCGTCGGAGTACCTCAATCGCGGCGCGGACAAGGACAACACCATGATTGGTTTGCAGGGCAGTAGGCATCAGCCAGGTCGCAAGCGAGCGATAGTGCCCAATGCCGAACGAGCGTAGCCCGAAATGAAGCTGCAACTCGGCCAGGTGCTCCCTGCGGGTTTCATCACGCCCTGCATAGCTTGTCCACACACCGGCGGAAAGTCCGAGTTGACGAGCCACGAAGGTAAGAAGCTCTGTAGGCGGGGTCTCACCGGGGAGCAGCGCGCGGCCTGGGTACCGCAGGAGAGCTAACTGAACAGCGAGCCCCAAGCGGTTCTGGGCTCCTCGACGACGCCGAATGAGGCTGAGATCCTGATCGCTCAGGACGTCATGTTCAAGCAGACCGGGACGATCGAGCGGGACCGCCTCAAGAGCCTCACGCTGCGAGGATGTGAGGAGTTCACGCAGCGCCATAGGAGAGCCTACCTTTTACCGGCGACCGCATCGCCGCTTTTGCGTGCAAGCAGCCGACAGTCGTTGCGGGATGGACATTGAAGAGTCGAGCCGCATCCGCCGCAGTTTTCTTCCCCTGTGTGACCATCTTGAGCACCTCCGTCTGTTGCTGAGGCAGCAGCTTTGGACGGCGGCCTCCGATGCGGCCCTCACCACGGGCGGACTCCAGACCCGCCCTCGTTCGCTCTCGAAGCATGGCGCGCTCGAGTACTGCGAACGAGCCAACCATCTGCATCATCATCCGGCCTGCCGGCGTAGTAGTGTTAATTGCCTCAGTGAGACTGCGGAAGCCCGCGTTCGCTTACGATTTTTGACGTTTGGTGTAGGGAACCCATTGAGCGCTTGTGTTGGAAACGCAGGAGCCGGGACAACAGGGCACATCGCAGACTTTCTGCTGGCATGGCGGAACGCCGCTGAATGTGTTTGGCACCGTCCACACACAACAAAAAACTGTTGTGCCTGCGCAATGCAAACTTTCGTGTAATCTAATCGAACAACCCACGAATTATGTACGAACTGCGAACGCCTCTAGGAGTTCATGCCTCCTCTAAGCTTCGCTCCGAACCAGCAGATGAGGAGTCTTAATGCTCACTTGGAACATGGTCAGGCGATCAATGATTGCTGCCGCAGCTCTATCCCTTTCTGTTTCTGCCTCTGGTGTGTCGGCTCAAACCGCTGCCGCCGGAGCCCAGAGCGCAGCCCTGATGGCGGCCACGGCACGTCCCTCCGTGCGGATCACCTCGAAGATTGACAATGCGGCCACGGTTAGGCTCAGCGGGACGCATCCGGCCATCGTCGAGCACGCGACGGTGGGCGCGCGCCTTCCCGCATCCAAGCAGCTCTCGCACATGATGCTGGTGCTTGCTCCCAGCGAAACGCAGACGCTCGCGCTCCACACCCTGATGGACCAGCAGCAGGATAAGACTTCTTCCAATTATCACAAGTGGCTCACGCCTGATACCTACGCGCAGTCGTTCGGTATCGCGACCGAAGACCTCGCGCAGGTCACCGCCTGGCTACAGGATCAGGGTTTCACGGTCAACAGCGTCAGCAAGGGAACCCGCGTCATCACGTTCTCGGGAACGGTTGGCAATGTGGAAACCGCCTTCCATACCCAGATGAACCGCATCACGGTCAACGGCGAGGCGCATATCGCCAACATGTCGGATATCGCGATTCCACAGGCTTTGTCCGGCGTAGTGACCGGCATCGCTTCGTTGAACGACTTCTTCCCGAAATCCTCCGTGGTTGACCCGCACAAGGTGCAGCTCACGTCGACGATTCCCGCCGACAACTACATTACCCCCAACGCCGCTCCCATGTACACCTCCACCACCAGCGGATCGCATTATGTGACGCCTGGTGATGTGGCGACAATTTATAACAGCACGCCACTGCTGACCTCCGGCATCGACGGCACGGGCCAGACCATCGCCGTGATCGGCCGCACTGACATTACCCTCAGCGACGTGCAGCAGTTCCGCTCCATGTTCGGCCTCAAAAAGAACGACCCGACCTTTACCATCATCGGCGAGGATCCCGGCGTCAATACCGACGACATCGAGGCCTATCTCGACGTCGAGTGGGCCGGCGGTGTTGCCCCCGGCGCAGCGGTCAACTTCATCGTCGGCGGTACCGATTACGAGACTAACGGGGGCATCGCCTCCGCGGGCCTCTACGCCGTCGACAACAACATCGCCGACATCATCACTCTGAGCTACGGCGGGTGTGAAACAAGCAATGGAGCCAGCGGCACGGCTTTCTGGAACACGCTCTGGGAGCAGGCCGCGGCGCAGGGCCAGACCGCCTTCGTCTCCTCCGGCGACAGCGATGCCACGGGCTGCTCGTCTTCTTCAGCGGCCACCGGTACGGCCTACGGCGTCAATGCGCTCGGCTCCTCCGCCTACAACGTCGCGGTCGGCGGCTCCATGTTCGTTGACTGGGGTCCGAACCAGTACTGGACGACCGGCACCACCGCACCGGCACCGGCTGGGTACAACTTCGCGACCGCTACAGGCTACATTCCTGAAGCCGTATGGAACCAGGGTGCCCTGACAACGACTTACCTGAATACCCTATCGACCGCGTTACAGACAGGGACGGGCATCGTTGGCGGCGGCGGCGGTCTCAGCATCTACACGCCACGTCCTTCGTGGCAGACCGGCTCCGGTATCTCCGCGACCGCCGATGCGACCTGCTCTTCCGGCACCTGCATTGCGGCAAATGCCACAAACTACACGGTCCACCGCATGGTACCTGACATCGCCTTCATCGCCGCCTCCGGGCACGATGCCACTGCATTTTGCGCCGAAAGCTCCTGCTATAACACCAGCACCGGTTTCGGAATCGGCGCGGTCGGTGGCACCTCAGTCGCGACTCCCGTCATGGCCAGCGTGCAGGCCCTGATCAACCAGAAGAATGGCGGTCGCCAGGGAAATGCCAACTTCTACTACTACCCGCTTGCCAACGTGGACTACGCGGCAGGCAACTGTAAATCCGTGAACGGCACCGCTTCCAGCCCGACCGTGACGCTGCCGGGCTCAAGCTGCAACTTCCACGATATCGTTGCCGGCGACAACCGCGCACCGCAGAGCGCGACCGACACCACTGGACTGGGCTTCTACGCAGGCACCGGTTTCGACGCATCTTCGGGACTTGGGTCGGTGAACATCAATAACGTCGCTACCAACTGGAAGTCCGTCAACTTCAATGCCACGACGACCGCCTTCGTCCTGATCCCGACTACGGTGGCGACGCACGGCGCTTCGCAAAGCTTCTCCGTCTCTGTAGGGTCAACCGCTGGAACGCCGACCGGGGACTTCTCCATCATTGCGGCTACAACGACCCCCGGCACGCAGTTTCGCTATACGTTGAGTTCTGGCTCCTACACCGGAACGCTTGCTGGCCTGCCGGGCGGCACCTATAAGGTGTACGCGCACTATGAAGGGGATGGAACCTTCGCACCCAGCACCTCGGCAAGCATCCAGGTGACGATTGGGCAGGAGCCTAGTTCCGTTTCGTTCCTCTTGACCGATTTCTACCCTGGATATGTGCAAACCGGCCAGACCTCTGTTCCCTACGGTTACCTGGTCGACCTGATCGGCACCGTAGCAGGCACCTCCGCTACCGGCACGCCCAGCGGTACGCTTACCTTCGCCATCAACAACAGTGGCACTACCCTCAGCCCGTACGTCGCGACGCTTGATTCCACGGGTACGGCTGCCTTGGTGGCCGGCGCAGGTTACAGCAGCCTCCTCATCGCGCCGAACTACCCCGTACTTCCCGCCGGCAGCTACACCGTCACCGGCACCTACAGCGGCGATGCCAGCTTCGCTACCGGCACCGGGACGTCCACCTTCACTATCACCAAATACACACCAACGGCCACGTTCACCTCGTCTTCCGCGTACATCGCGTCAGGTGCCGCGGTCACGTTGAATTACAGCGTCGCCCGCATCGCCCTCACTCCGTCCATCGCCGCCTATCCTACCGGTACGGTCACCTTTACCGACACAACCAGTGGCACCGTTCTGGGAACGGCAACGCTGAACGGCGTCGGCGTTGCTTCCCTCGCGACCACCGGCATCACCACCAGTGGCGCGAACACGATCACCGCTGTCTACAGCGGTGACAACAACTACGCTTCCCCTGCGGCTGGCACCACGACCGTGACCGTGGGTACGCTCACCTCCACCTCGACAGCCTTGACCGTAACGTCTGGAAACTACTATGTGCTCAGCTCCGTTCCGCTGGTCGCGACGGTGACTCCGGCTGCTTCGGCGACGGTGCGCTTTTATGACTCGGGGGTCCTGCTTGGATCCGCCACGTCGAACGCGACGACCGGAATTGCGACGCTTTCCACCACGGCACTGATCGCTGGGACTCACGCGCTTTCGGCGGTTTTCGCCGGCACCAGCGCTTACTCCTCCAGCACTGGCACTCTCAGCAGCGTGACCATCGCACAGAACGTGACCTCCGTCATTCTGGACGCGCCGGCTTACTCGACCGTTGGGCAAGCGATCGCTCTGAACGCCCGGGTCGCGCGTGCCCCGACGCAGACCTCTGCCGGTACCGTCCTGCTTACCGGTACGGTCACTTTCTACGACGGCAGCACGCCCATCGCAACCGCTACCCCAAACTACCTGCCTGGCGGCTACTACTACTATGTCGCCACGGGAAGCACGGCGGCTTTGGCACGCGGGACTCACACCATCACCGCGACGTACGGAGGAGACGGCAATTTTGCCGCCTCGACTTCTACCTCAGTCAAGACGACGGTGCTGCCTAATAACGTCTGGGTCGCCAACAGCAGCGGCTCCGTCTCAGGCGTAACGTCGACAGGGACCTCGGTGGCGTCAGCCGCTGGCGGCGGTACCGGGATTGCCATCGATGCGACCGGGAATATCTGGTCGCTCAACAAGACCGGGAGCAGCGTCGCGGAGTTCACCAGCACAGGTACGGTCGTCAGCACCGGCTTTACGGGTGCCGGTATCACGACTCCCAGCGCTCTCGCCATCGATGGCTCCGGCCTGGTGTGGATCGCCAACAGCAACAGCACGCTCTCGGTGGTCAACTCTGCAGGCAACGCCGTTTCGCCATCCACCGGCTACACGACCACGACCTCCACGCCTACCTCGCTTACCATCGATGCCTCCGGCAATTTGTGGGTCACCAACGCGGGTGATAGCTCCGTGACGGAAGTAGTAGGTGCCGCGTCGCCAGTGACGACCCCGACGACTACCGCCGTCGGAACCAACAATCTCGCAACCAAGCCCTAACGAACGCGTCCGGTGCCGCTCAAGACGCGGCACCGGCAAGGAGACAGCAAGATGCAGAACTCGATCTTCCTTCGCAAGAGACAAGCTACGCGTTTCGTGGCCGCCGCAGTGGCGGGCCTGGGTTTTCTGGCCCTTACGGGATGCGGTATGACCTCGACTCCCCTTACAGGAACCATCTCGCCCGGCAGTGCTGCGCTTGTATTGCAGGGCTCGGTACACGGTGGCCAACAGCCCGTTTCCGGGGCCACGATTCAGCTTTACGCAGCAAACATGACGGGCTACGGCCTCGCCTCCACGGCACTGATCTCGACTGCGGTGACCTCTAATGCAAGTGGCGGCTTCACCATCACCGGTGACTACACTTGCCCCTATGCCACCTCGCAGGTCTACCTGACGGCGACTGGTGGCAACCCGGGCTCCGGGACGAACGCCAACCTGCTGCTTGTGGCTCCGCTCGGTTCGTGTGGCAATCTCACCCCGTCCACCTTCATCAACGTGAATGAGCTGACCACCGTTGCCGGTGCTTACGCGCTCGCTCCCTTTATGAGCTCGCCGACCCAGCTCAGCACCACCGCCACAAACCTTACCGGGCTGACCAATGCGTTCGCCACCGTCAACAAACTGGTGAATGTGACTACCGGCAACCTGCCCGGCAGCACCTTGCCCACAGGCGCGACGGAGCCGGTCGCAGAGCTCAACACGCTGGCGAACATCATGGCCAGCTGCGTCAACTCCAACGGAGTCGGCGGCGGCAGCACGGCGTGCGCCAACCTGTTCGCGGCCGCGACGCCCCCGGCGGGAACGGCTCCGACCGACACTCTTACCGCGATGCTTAACATTGCCAAAAATCCAGGAAACAACGCCTCGGCGCTCTTTTCCCTCTCACCTGCCGCCGGCCCATTCCAGCCCACGCAGACCAGCGCTCCCTCTTCCTACACGGTTTCCATCCGGTATGCACCGGCAGGCACATTTTCGACACCGTCGGCTTCGGCCATCGATGCCGCGGGCAATGTGTGGGTTACCAATGCCGGCAGCAACACGATCGCGGTTCTTGGAGCCACCTCCGGGACGCCTACCCTTTACTCGGGTGGCGGGCTGAATGCTCCTTCGGGAATCGCATTTGATGCGAGTGGCAATGCGTGGATCCCGAACAAGGGGAACTCAACCCTGAGCGCCTTCACCTCGACCGGCACGGGTGCCGCCAAGCTCACCTCAAGCCTGAGCTCTCCCTCAGCGGTCGCGATCGACGGCCAGGGATTGATCTGGGTTACAAATTCCGGCAACGCCACTGTCACGGCGGTCGCTTCATCAGGCACCACTGTATCCGGTGCCACCGTGTACGCGACCAGCGGAACGAGCCCGAACGCGGTAGCTATCAATCCCAGGTAGTCATGCCAGTCGATTAGATGAGAAAGAGGTAGAACGCGGCTCCCTGATGGCTTGGGGAGCCGCTTCAGTTTACCGCCTCGCTGAGCAGTCCCGTGTGATCGCAAATCGTTTCAGCTCGAGCACACTGCTTTAGGGCCGGTAGCCAAGAAGCAATGGGGGATCTGGTGTCGTTTGCGTCTGGCTGATTGTATCGAGCGCGTACAGTCTCTCACGAAGCTCTGCTGTTCGGCCTTGGGTCATCGAGCTCTCGCTTACAGTACTTTGCAGAAGTGCGATTGCCTGCCGCAAGGGGGTCGGATTGGAAAATCCGGAGATCCTGTACGCGACATGCGAGATTCTATTGCGAAGTGCAGAATCGTCTAAAAGGCTCGAAAAGTCCTTCATCCGGCGGGCCAGATCTTCGGGCAAGAGGACGGCCAAATCAAATTCCGATCCATAAAGAACCGTTGTATGACCATCCCTCCCCAGGCATTCCGCCGCTGCTCCGGTGCGCCAGACCAGCAAGGTGAACGGACCCTCTTCTAGCTGCGGCGAAGGCAAATTCAGGCCGAGGGCCCTGGCCTGCGGTGGCGACAAGCGCTCAGAAACGCTGAATGGCCGAAGTTGACTACGCATCGGTGGAGAGCTGCACGCTGGATCAGAATCAAGCTGCGGGGCTACGGGGTGATTGACGGGCACGGGAGCATGTGTATCATCTCCGATTGCATAAACCATGCTTGTCAGGTCCGGTGTATGACTTGGAGGTGCCTGCGTGGCCACATACAGCGCCGGCGCGACGTTAACAGGCACGAAGGCTCTTCTATCGGAATCGTGTTTATGTTCACCCCGGGCAAGCGAGGGAGCAGTCTGTGCACTTGCGCAAACGGGGGTGGTGGCCAGTAGAAGGGCAAGTTGCATATATCTGGAAAGCTTCATCTAGGTCGCTCCGTTTCGCGCATGCGAGATTCTTCCTTGATCTTTGGATCCCCTATTAGGATGGGCTCAACACCGATGCTCGTTTCGAGGCGCCATCGGGTAAGGGTGGTACAGCACTCTGGGTATGAAGGGAACAGGTCAAGTAAGGGAAATTTACGTACGCTAAGGCATTTGGAGCTACCAGGAAGCGTTTCAGGTCAAAGCGGCAGGTTTCAGTGCGCGGTAAAGGGTTGATCGCGCGATGTGGAAACGTGCAGCGATCTCTGACACCGGGATATCGGCCGATTTGAGCAGAGCGCGGATGGTTTTGATCTCTTTGGCTGAAAGCTTTGACGGGCGGCCTCCGGTGCGGCCGCGTGCGCGGGCTGCTTTGAGGCCGGCGACGGTTCTTTCTCGGATCAGATTGCGCTCGAACTCGGCGAGCGCGGCGAAGACATGGAAGACGAGCCGGCCGGCTGGCGAGACGGTTTCGATGTTTTCGGTCAACGATTCGAAGTTGATCTTGCGCTGTTCGAGTCCTGCGATGAGGCCGATGAGGTCGGCCAGGTTGCGCCCGAGTCGGTCGAGCCTCCAAACGACGAGGGTGTCTCCCTCGCGCAGCCTTTTGAGGCAGCCTTCCAGCTGAGGTCTGCCGGCGTTTCTTCCGCTGGCTTGTTCTTCGTACACCTGCCTGCATTTGGCGTGTTTGAGGGCGTCCTTCTGCAGGTCGAGGGTTTGATTGTCGGTCGAGACACGGGCGTAGCCGATGCGCATGTCTCGAATCTTATCAAGGACGGGGTATTTAGGACATAGATTTCGGCACGGGTTATGAGACACTTTAAGAGAACGAAAGACGGTTTTTCCAAGGCCTTTGCGTTTGTCCTGAAAGCCTCCGTATTCGCTACAAAGGAAAGCTATGCCGTTCGAGTTCAAATAGCAGCCAGCCTACGAAGCTCTGGCCCGATTGTTCGAGATTGCGGAAACGAGACACGGGGCAGTCGAGCCGTGTGGCCGACTCCCTCCTTGCGTGGCACAACGCCGAAGAGAACAAGGGCTGGAATCCTGTTGATCTTTGGAACCTGGATGACGCCATCGCGGACGATATGATCTCCATCCTTGGATGGATAAGCCAGACGCATCGCTATCCCGATGACCTTGGGTTCGGTGGGGAAATGCAGGCGGTCTGGAAGAGGTGGCGTTGAGTGCCCCGCCGCGAGTTGCTGACCTCGGCAGAGCGCCTTGAACTGCTTGCCTTTCCGGATGACTGGGGAGAGCTGATCCGGCTTTCGACTCTAAGCGCGGACGATCTGGCCTTTGTAAAGCAGCATCGCGGCGACCACAACCGCATTGGCGTCGCGGTCGTGGTCTATCTGCGATTTCCAGGTCGCGCTGTACCCGAAGGGGAGGCTCCTTTCGCTCCCAATTTATTGCGGCGGAAAAGAACAACCCCGACACGGAAACCGTTCATTTTGATTTGATGAGTCCTGGCGTCGTCTGGCTCAAGAACGATCGCGCGATTTCCGACACAGCCTGCGCGGTTCATACCTTCTCGCTGTTGAACGGGATCGAGGTCAGCACGACGAGCTATACGCGCTTGTTGTGGTGGGTGCAGCGGTCTGAAGGACAGTGGCTCATTCGTCGTCTTCGCGGCATTTACATTCGCGATACGCTGATCCCGCGCGATCCTACCAAGATGCCGAAATGAGACGAAGAGAAGCTTCGCGGGTTCCGCCCTCCTATCGTTTCCTTAGCTACATCCTCACCGCGAACGGAGCCCCTGCCCACAACGATCTTCCAGGTGTCGATGTGTCACGCCACTCAGAGCAACTGATGCCTTTTGCTGTCTACGACTCTTCCGTCAGTGGCCGGGCCAAATCCGGCCGCCGATGACGTTCACATCGACACGCAATGATCTCGACGTGCCGGGTGTAAAACCAAGACGCGAGAGCCAGCGGCTGAATCGGACTAGCTCTCGACGCAACTGTTCTTCCTGCCTGAATCCTATTGTGTCGACATTCGCCTTCTCTTAGCTCTGAAGAATCTTGAATGGGATGGGCTCCGGCTGCTCGGTCGGCTTTGGCGAGAGAGTGCTTCGCAGCTTTCGAAACGCTTTCCCGAAGCGGTCTGAAGCCATGAAGAGATGTCCCGCGGTCAGTCCGCCAACAACTTTATAGTGGCCCACGGCTGCAAGTCCCATCGACGCAATGCAGCCACACTGGGAGCAATCAGGATTGCCGCCGAACTGACACGGGGTGATCTGAGTTTTCAGATCGGCCGAGATCGTCTCGGTGGTCCGGGCAAAGATGCACTCCTCAGGACTTGCCGGAGGTGTGGCTATCTCGTCGATCACGATGTCGTGCATGTCCAGCTTGGGGAACATGGGCCGCAACCGTCGCAGTTCGTTCATGACGAGGAGCCGCTGTGCGGGCGTAAGAATCTCTGGATCGGTTGCACCTCTCTGGGGAGTAAACAGACTGAACCAGATCTTGCGAATCGCAGGATTGGCACTCCAGAACGCAAGAAACTCCTCCAGGTAGCCGGGCCGAGAGGCAATCTGGGAGGTGATCGTAGAGTGAATCGTCACGTGAGAACCGACGATGTTCTTCAGTATCCGCTCGTACGTCGCAGGCTTGCGCCGCTCGTCATGCTCTGGCTGCAGTCCGTCAATTGAGACGACGATGTTCAGCCTCTTATATTTGTTCCACTCTGCCGGGATGATACGGAACGCGCTGGTGACAACCTGAGTATGTATCCCACGTGCCTCTATCTGCGGAATGAGTTGCTCGAGTTCGCGATATCGGACGAACGGATCACCCCCAACGAGCGAGACATGGAGCGGCCTAAGCTCATCGAGGAGCGCAAGAATACGCGTCACCAGCTCTTCACCTTTGAAGTCGGAGAGCTGGCGCAGCAGCGTATCGCTACCGAGATGAGCCGCGTCGAAGGCATAGCAGCCTGGGCAGCGGAGAGGGCATTCCTTCGTAATCTCGATGGAAAGGGAGGGAGCGCGGCCAGCCAGAATGGTGGCCCATGCATGAAGTACTTCGGATGTTTGCATTTACTCTCCAACGCGTCCGGCTTAGAGAATGCCGGACTGATAGTGCAAGGCAAAGAGGGCTCACGCAGAGCCGCCTCCTCAGACAAGCATGGAGAGGTCGATCAGATTTGGAGGGGGAGGTTGTAGAAGCCCATAGCCGGATATGGACCTGGCGCACCGACGGACTCACTTCGAAGACCGCAGAAGGAAAGCTGGGCAAGTAGGCCGGCCTTGTTGAACATACGGCTGAACCATATTCTGAGTGACAAAAGGACCGCGACGCTGTGCTTCGCCATGAATGCAAGCAGGAGCACGAGACACAACATGGTGACTACGGCCAGAAGGCTCAGCTCGAAGTCTGGACGCCCATGGAGGAAACCATCGAAAGTCCAATGCTGCTCGGTCCATGGCATCAGCAGAATAATCAGGCCTGCGCATAACACTAGAAAATGACCAACGGAAGCGTACAGCCGACATACCTTGTCTTTCTTCAAGCTCGCTCCGTGACAATTTGCTTGCAAACATCCTCACATTCTGCTTTCAGTCTACTCTCGAAGCCGCGTTAAGTCCTTGTACGTAGTGCGCGTTTAGGATACGTACTGGTATGTCGCACAGGCATGCGTTGGCGTCCCAAAACCGTTTGGAGCATGGACAGGCTGCTGACTGGCGTGAAAAACGTTTACATGGACCTGACGACACCGCCCGTATAAACGGTGATGAAGCAGAAACAAAATCTAAGGTGTGGCGGATATTCCGTAACATAGAAGGTGGACGAAAGCCACTTTCAAATGTACGCATTCTCGCAAAGTACTCCTGAGAAGATCACGGCCAATAGAAGAGATTTGTTAAGGAACAGATGCATCATTGCACTGCCTCCGGCATACAGACTGGATATTGGGAGCAGCTCAATATCCTTCTGTCGAATAGCTCCGACCGTCACTCTCCTAATCGGCCACGTTTCCATCCGGCGGGAGAACGGAAGAATCGAAGACGCTTGTCGCTTTGAGGGACTCTGCTTCAAGATAGATGTGACGACTTTTCGGGTACTGCGCGCGGAGAGCCTCTTCAACACGGTCAATCGTTCTTTCGATTCCGTCTCGCGAGAGGTTCCGGTCAAATCGCACATCCATTGCGAGCAGGATGTTTTCCGGACCGAAGTACATCGTGATCGGGTAGCCTACGTTCACGACTCCCATTTCGAACCTGTAAAAACGAATGCGACGCACTTTGCTGCGGTAATAGCCAGGTTGGCGGCAATAGCGGTCAGAACGGCTTTTGAGGGAGACTGCACTGTATACATGCTCCTATCTGATCAATACAACTCATCCATAAGACTATCGTTACGTCACCATGGGTCTGAGAGGAGAGCTGTGTTCAAGAGCTGATCTGTCGAGGACGTATCCTGAAGAAGGAACTTGGAAGCCGGTCATCCTCTCTACACACAATGGAGGATGGAAGTGCTCATGACCTGGTCTCTTGCTCTAGCGTTGCTCACGGCACTTGTTCGAGGTGGGTCTCTGGCTGCACCGGAACAAGCTACGGACTGAGACTCGGCCCTGTGTTCAGCCTTCAGCTCCGCAACGGAGAGTGTCTCATGCGCAGGCCGCATAGAGATCTGCGGCCTGCGCCAGGGTCGTTATCAGTGAGTCGCTTGGAAGTACCGGGCTACGGTCTGGACAAAGCGCCTCGCCCGGCTGGGAACCGGAACTTCGCCGCCTAGGATGTCCTGGTAACTGCTTGCCCTGCCGCCATAGAAGGCATCCGTGTCGTCAGTATTTTGAGACACTACGGCACCATTCAAGTCGACGCCGGCAAAAACTCCTTTGGAACGTGAATAGCTGAGAAGCTCCGCGTTCAGCAAAATGTCCGTCGAAGCTGAAGCATGACGTCCAACCGGACCTGCCGCTGCCGCCGCGTCTGCCCCTATCTTGAATTTTGAATGCAGCAGCTCTTCGAAGCCCTTTTGATTTACCGAGACCAGAACAAGGTCTGTCGCCTGGCCTCCAGCCTGAAAGCCGAAGCTGCCGCCTGCCAAGCGGATGAATACAGGAGCGCTCCAGCCCTTGTGTGTTCGGCAGGTGACAACTCCCTGCCCATAAGAAGCTCCGACGATGAATGCTCCTTTTTTCACGCTGGGAATTACCGCAACACAGTTGGCTTTGCTGACAATGTAATCCGGTATACCTCCATCAGGGGTGTTCTCAATTTCCTGGACGACCTGAGTTGCCGAGGCAAGCCGCGCTGCAACATTGGATCCCTTTTGTGCTTGCAGGGGGGATGCGGCCAGTGCTGCGAATGCGATGGTGGATATCAGTATGGTTTTCATTTTGATGCTCTCCGATCAAGTCTGCGACTTGTGTTTAGGCCAGAATTGGCGGGTTCTATCCGACAGTAACGGCGAGTGGGGTTTGGCACACTCTTCTCACTGTGCAGTCCACCGCTAAATAACCCCGTCAGTTCCGGCCTGGGCACGTTGCGCTAACCATAGTGTGGCAATTCATTGCCCAAACTTGGGAGACAGTCAGAGCATTTGTTTTGTTACACATGCGGCATGTCAAGCGAATGTCATCAGAGAGGATGTCCGAGTTCCTTGACATGCCCGTCTGAAGCTTCTTACATCCATGCGGACACACTCGATACCGTCCGGCAGAGAGTTGAGAAGGTTCTCACGTGAGTTCTGTGGAACAAGGAACTTTGCTAATCACGGACGTTTGCGGCCTGACGGTGCGCACGATCGATGCTGATATCCCAATCCATTTAGCTGATATCCTGCTTTGAAATGCCCGTCTTGTCGTTCAGAGCGTATTTGCTCACCTTATAGCCGAGATCGCTTCTTGAAAGACTGAGCCGCCTGGCCGCCTCCGCCTGCACACCACCAGCAGTGTCGAGGGCACGCTCTATCAGGCCTTTTTCCAAGCGGTTTAACCAATCGCGAATATCTAGTTGTTCGGGCAAGTAGGATACGAGCTGATCAACCGTACACTCCCCGCTGGACAACACAGCCGATGCACGTGACGGCTCTAGAGGGAAATCCTCTGGTTGTAGATCCGAGCTCTGCCCCAGGATCAATGCACGCTCCAAGAGGTTCCTCAGCTCTCGGATGTTACCGGGGAAAGGATAGCTGATCAACTTTCGCAGAGCCGTATGGCTTAACGGCCTGTTCGGCATCTTTATCTCTCCAGCAATCTTCTCCGACAATACTTTGCAGAGCAACTCGATATCCTCCTTTCGGTCGCGGAGGGGTGGCAGATGGATTGGGATCACCGCCAAGCGGTAATAAAGGTCCTCGCGGAACAGCCCCTTTTCCACTTGCGCGCGGAGTTGCCTGTGAGTCGCAGCCAGAACGCGAACATCGACTCGACGGATTATCGTGGAACCAACTCTTTGAAATTCTCCATTTGCGAGAACTCTCAAAAGCTTCGCCTGAGCTGTTGGAGACATCTCTGCAATCTCATCCAGGAAGAGGGTCCCTCCATCTGCGGTTTCGAAGAGGCCGGCCCTTGGCTTGTCAGCTCCCGTAAATGCCCCCTTCTCGTGACCAAACAGCTCGCTTTCGAGGAGTGACTCGGTCATAGCGGCGCAGTTGATCGGGATAAAGGGACCGTTTGCTCGGGTGCTGTTTCGGAAGACAGCTCGCGCAACCAACTCTTTTCCAGTGCCGGTTTCTCCTGTAATCAAGACTGTAGTATTCATCCTTGCGACTCGTACTATCGTTTCGCGCAACGAACGAATAGCTGCGCAATCTCCAAGGATTTCATCAGGTCCCTCGAGGTGACGAACCGTCTTCTTGAGAACCGCATTCTCCCGAAGGAGAGCGGTGCGTTCGCAGGCTCGCCGAATGGTTGCCCGAACCACATCGGGCACGAACGGTTTGGTGAGAAAGTCGAAGGCACCATGACGCATACTCTCCACCGCAAGCTCCATCGTGCCGACGGCGGTGAGAAAGATGACGGAGGTCCTGGAGTCCGCATCTTGAACTGCCCTGAGCACGTCCATGCCACTTCCACCTGGCATCTTCTGATCTGTTATAACGACATCGAACTCTTCTCTTGCAAGCAAAGCAATAGCCGCGGAAGCGTCTGGGGCTTCGACGGGGATGTGAGAATCCAATCGAAGGTTTGTCGAGAGAATCCGTCTCATACCCTGTTCGTCGTCAACAATCAACACCTTACCCATGCCCAACGACCTCTCGAACGTCACCAGCGGACGCTTCCGCCAGCGTCATAGAAAACGTAACGCACCCATCCACGTTGCTGTTCACCAAGACGTCGCCACCATGACTTCTTGCAATGCCCCTTGCAATGGCAAGCCCCAGGCCCGTTCCTGTCGGCTTGGTTGTGAAGAACGGTTCGAAGATTCGTTCGAGATCTGAAGCCGGTATTGCCGGTCCCGAACCCTGGATATCAATGCGGAGGACGTCTTTGCTCAGGCTCGTAATCAGGTCTATCCTTCCATTCTCCGGCGTCGCATCGATCGCATTTAGCACCAGATTGAGCAGAGCTCCTTCCACGAGGCTTGAGTCAATCTCAGCGAAGGGGTCGCCGTTTAGCTGCGCTGTAACGGCGATGGACCGCGTGGCCGCGTGCATCTTCGACACGTCCCCGATATAGCTCAGAAGATCGTTCATGTGGACCAAGGAGCGCCTTGGTGCAGAGGGCTTTGCGTAGGTAAGGAAGTCTGCGGTGAGCCGTTCCAGCCGCTCTGTTTCCCGAACTGCAATCGCAAACATCTCTTTCCTGTCTTCAATCGTGGTCGCACCATTCGTTGCCGTAGACAGTGCACTTGAAATCATTGCTACCGGGTTTCGAATCTCATGCGCTACTCCACTTGCCAGGCGCCCGATCGCGGCTAATTTCTCCTCACTGACCAAACGTTCTCGGGTTGTCTGTAGGATAGCCAGGCTGTCAGACAGTTCTTCTTGCTTTGTCTTCAGTTGATGTACGAGAAACCAGACGAGAACGCCCACCACGGCGTAGATGACACAGGTCATTCCGCTTTGCAGGTATTCAGTGGGTCGCGCAGGTGGATGCAGAACAAAGTAATGCCATGGCCAATACAGGATGATTGCGTCGGCGGCGGCAATGGTCAGCAGAGTAGAGAAGAGGTTGAACACGTAGGCACATTGAAGGATGGGTATTGCAAGCAGCACAAAATAGGGACTGTCGTCACGGTGGGTCACAGACACCAGGATGACGGCAAAGGCAAACGTAGTGGCTATCGAAATCGCACTTTCCACCCTGGCCATCCGCTCATCAAAGCGCCCGCCCAAGTCGAACAGCCAGACTAATTCGACTGCTTTTAGCAAGAAGCCAAGAATTAAAAGCCACACGAGCTGAAAGGAGGGCTTTCCCACGACTGATTGAAAAAGAACATGCATCATCAGCAGAGTGCAGAGAACGCCAAGAGTGATGGCAGAGAAGGCAATCTGCTGTTTTCGCAGACTCCTTCTTTCATCCACCCATTGCAGCGGCACCTCGGTCGTGATCATGCATCCTCCTCTTTGCAGCAGCGATTCTCAGATGACGTGTTACTGAAGCCGGATCGATACCTAGACATGCATGTAAATGCGAGGCATGTGACCCCTACCAGCAATCCGCTTGCCAACCTCAGAGAGCGACTCGGAACACTTCACACCGGGTATCGTGCCTGAGATCCATCCGGCTCTGTCCGAACACTTTGACGCAGAAGTAAGACGATTCTGACATGCTTCTGCACAGAAACAGCAGGACCGGCCTCTCTATAACAAAACACAGCCTGTGTAGCCCTTACCGTTTGGAGGCGTGTTTGCATAATCACCAGGCAGTACGGCACTCGGGAGCAGGGCCATCATCCCGACCATCTCGAGTCGGCGAAAGAACTGACCCGGAGAAACTATGGTCCTTGGCACCCACACTCCGCCGAAGAAAGGCTACCAATGACAACCTCTATACTGAATGTTCTCGTCGTTGACGACGAAAACCCAATCCGAACTGCCCTGTCTCAGATTTTATCCAGAGCCGGGCACCGCGTTCGCTCGTCAGGATGTGCTCTCGATGCGCTCTGGGAGATTAAGAGTGAAGCTCCTGACCTCCTGCTTTCTGACCTGAACATGCCTGGGATGTCGGGATTCAAATTGCTTTCCGTAGTTCGCGAGCGCTTTCCTGCGATCCAGTTGATCGCTATGAGCGGAACCTGCTTTGGTGACGGTGTTCCAAGTGGGGTCTGCGCTGACGCCTTCTACGAAAAAGGGCGCGGGATAAATGTCCTGATGCAGAAGGTGGCAGACGTAGCGCAAGGGATCGCGTTGACCCTCACGCTTGGATCAACCTGCCATACCATCGCAGTCCTTCCTCCATACTGCTGACTTGTCGTTCGATTGTTGTGACAGTTTGTCGTATATCTCAGACGCGGCCAGAGAAGAAACAGCTTGGATAGACCAAAAGCCCGCCATGATGAACCTTTCCGGCTGGCTATCCGGGTGCAAGTGTAGCTGTCGTCTCCAAAGCATCCGGAGACGAAGTTGAAGGCTTGAGGTGTTTCATCATGCAGAACACAGTTGCAAATTGGAGCAAGCCGGAGTTGATCCTAGTCGTTACCAATCTTCATGAATGGCCATCGGCAATGCCACATGCCTTACGCCAGGCGAAGGTAAGTGGAGCGGCTGTCCTACTTGCCCACATCACCAGACCTTGCACGACCCTAAGCAACCCGCTAGATCGATCTCCGATCGCCTTGCGAGTTGGAACAATTGGTTCCATACAGACCACCCTTGGGCAACTGGCTAGCATTTTCGAGCGGGAAGGTATCTCCTGTGAGCCAGTGCTGCTCAACGGCATACCCATCGAGCAAATTCGGCTGCTCGTTGAATCCAGGAGAGTGGACAGAGTCATTGTAGCGAGCAGCAGTCCTCAGGGGGTTGCAAGGCTCTTAGTGGGGTCCCCTGCAGAAGAGTTGGCCTCTGTTCTAGACGTCCCGGTCTGCATTGTTGGACCCGGCGCATACACAGACCCTCTCCGGGATACGGGACCCGTCCGGATTCTTGCGGCGATGTCCTTAGAAACGACTGCGCCATCTTGCGCTCTTTTCGCTGCGGCGCTCGCCGGAGCACACCACGGACTGCTTACCATGCTGCACGTTCTTGAGCCAGAAAGGATGCTACTGGGCCCGAAAGAGCACTTGCCGCACGAAGCGGAATGCAGGCTAGAGGCTTTCCTGCAAAGCGGGGAAGGTAGCAGGTGTCAAGCGGAGATAGCCATTCGGCAGGGTGACCCGTCGACGGAGATATTGGAACTGGCTTCGTCTCTGTCGGCGGAGTTCATCGTCCTGAGTTCTCCACGCGACGCCGCAGTCTCGCGAGTTCTTCGCGACAGCGTAGTCCACCGTGTTGTTCGGGAGGCGAGGTGCCCCGTAATTGTACTCACAGCGTCTGCATGTGATTCTGTCGCCATTTCCTCAGCGTTCGGTCAGACAAGCCGCAGCCTGAGACAGATTTCCCCAGCAATTCAGATGGCGACAGAGCAAGTAACTGAAGATTCAGTCGCTCTATGTGGCTAATATCTAACGATGGTGCAATAGCCTCGGCAACGCCGGGGAGAGAGGTACAAATGACAGCAAATAATCAGGACGTTTTAGCTCGGTTGAAGCAAGGGGCACTTCGGTTTCAGACCGAGGTGCATGCAAGCAAAGCCGAGGAATACCAGAAGATGGCCAGTACTCCTCAGCGGCCTCACACTCTGGTGATCGCATGTGCCGACTCGCGGGTGGATGTGGAGTCTCTGCTCTCGGCGGAGCCCGGGGAAATCTTCATCACACGGAACGTCGGTAATATGGTGCCGGCTTACGGGGAGATGCTTGGAGGAGTTTCTGCAGTAATCGAGTATGCCGTGATCGCTTTGAAGGTGCGTCACATCATGGTGTGCGGACACTCCGACTGTGGAGCGATGAAAGCGCTGTTGAACCCGGAGTCTACCCAGGACATGCCCACTGTTCGTTCATGGCTTGCGAACGGTCATGCGGCGTTGCGAGTGGCGGATTTCGTTGGCGAGAAGAACGAACGGCCGGGCGAACGGCTTTGCCAACTGACGGAAGAAAATGTGCTCATGCAGATGTCACACCTCAAGACACACCCAAGTGTGGCCGGAGGACTGGCCCGACAAGTGCTTACGATTTCGGGCTGGGTGTATGAGATCGCCACGGGCACTGTGCGGATAGTGGGAGAAGGCGGCCGCACCTTCATGCCGGTCGGCACCGACGCATGATCGTTCCTAAGGCACCAAACCTTAAACGAATGGTAGGGTACGTGGGCTTGCCTGTGCTGCTTCTACTCAGCTGGGACGTCCTGATCGTGGTCGCGTTTGAGCTCTTGCATTGGCAATGGGTTGGGTCCAAATCGATTCCGTTGGCCCTGTATGGATCGGCGATCGGTATCGTCGTAGGCTTTCGCAATAACTCCGCCTATGGTCGCTGGTGGGAAGCACGCGGGCTCTGGGGGGCCATCGTCAATAACTCTCGTTCGCTGGCACGGCAGATTTGCACCACAATGCGTGCGCATAAGCCAGAGGAGACGAAAGTCGTCGAGGCAGCGCAACGCGAGATCGTTTATCTGCAGATTGCATTTACCCACGCCCTACGCCAGCAACTACGTGGGTTAGACCCCCTCGTTGACCTCGCCCCTTTGTTGCCGGCGGGTATGCTGAACACACTCTCCAATGAAAATAATGTGTCGCTCACATTGCAAAGACACATTGGTACGTTGCTGCGAGAGGCGCGCCGCCAGGGCTGGATTGAGACCTTGGAGTGGCAAACAATGGATCGATCCCTCGATGACTTGATGGATGCGCAGGGCGGTTGTGAGCGCATCAAGAACACGCCGATGCCGAAGCAGTACGATTTCTTCCCCATGCTCTTTGTGCAGATTTACTGCCTGCTGCTGCCGATCGGCATGGTGGAGTCGCTGGGCTGGTTTACACCGATTGGATCCACGCTGGTAGGGTTCATGTTTGTGGCGCTCGACAAGATCGGCCGCGATCTGGAAGACCCGTTCGACAACTCCATCTACGACGTGCCGATGACAGCAATCACAAGAACGATCGAGATCAACCTGCGCCAACTGCTGGGTGAACGCGAGCTTCCAGCACCTGAACCTCCGATTCACGGGGTCCTCTGGTAGGTGCCCAGAGGATATGCTCCGCCCGCTTAGGACAATGAAGGGCTTGCCTGTAGATCAGGGTTTGCCATGCAGCCTGTCCAACTGAGCTAGTCTGCTGTCACCCGAAACGCTTGGACTCCCCTTAAGCAGGGGTGCTGCTTACCCAGATTTAAGCGTTGCCTAATCGCAAGGGCAGGTACCATCGTTTGCCTTGCGATGCCGGGCAGAAGCTCCACAACTTGTTCGCCATTAAGCGTTGGGTTGGTGGCTGGTGCTCGTCGTCGGCGTAGTGCGGTGGAGCGCCGGCGGATTGTCTGAAAACGTCCACTACCCGGCCCTAATGCGTAAACCGCAACCCCGTAGAACCTCTGAATGAGTTCCGTCGTGAACCAGCCTGGGCGTTATTGAGATAATCATCTTCTGCCGTAATCGCCAAGCTGAACCGCCAGAACAACGGCATTGTCACCATGCCCCGCGTTGACGCACCATAGTCATGCGGCCTCGTGTAGGACGGCGAGTAGCTCAAGGTCCCTGAAAAATCGATGCTGCGCGGCAAAGCCTGGTCGAACGTCACTGCAAGCTGCTGCCCCAAAAAGTTCACATTATTGGAAGGGTCCATAAAACCCTGCGAGGTCTCATGCAGGTCTGTCTTCAGGCTTACTCGCTGTTTGTGGTTCTTCACCACGGTCCATCCAACCCCCAGCCCCAGCACGTTCCCCGCCTGCAGACCCTGGCTGTAGTTCCGGTCAAACTCGTACAACGCCAGCGCAAAGAGCCGCTCGTGCAGATATTGATTCTGCTCCAGTGCCGCGTGAAAGACATGCGTCTCCTCTTCGATCGATGTGCCGTTGGTTAGATCGTGCCGCGTCACCTGTTCATAGGTGTCCCGAACCCCGAACGATGTGGTGTGCCTTACCGGCAGATAGTCCACCCCCGGCACCTGCCGCGTCACCTGCACCTCGGTGTTCAGCGCCGCCCCATCCTCCGTCGACTTCACAATCGACCCGCCAACCGTTCCCACGATCGACCAGCCTTCCAGCGCCGGCGGTCGCCGGTTCACCTCTCGCTCGAACGCCACATCGTTGATCGCGTAGCCCACCATCCCGGCCACCAGCGTGACCTCCTTGCCGTCGTCCGTAGTCACGATTAAGTTGTCCCCCCGTACCTCGATCGTGCCGATCACCGCATTCGCCCGGCTCACTGGAACACCATACTTCAGCACCGCAAAACGGTGCTTACACTGCAGGTCCTGCACCTGCGACAGGTCTACCGTCAGGTCTGCAGTCTTGTTCGTCCGGAACACCGCAGACCCAAACTCGATCCGCAATAACTCCCCCGTGATCCGGTCCCCATCACGAAACAGCAGGACATCCTCACGGATCGGCCCTTGTGCCGTCACCGCCGGAACCATCAATAGCCAAACCAAGCAATACACCACAACAGAGCGTCGCATCAGGATGATTTCCAGTTTCGCATACATCGGAAGTGCCATGCGCAATACCCTAAAACGGCCTCCTCCAATCAGGCTCTCCCACGTATGCTTCGCATATGGAACCGGAGTCAAAGCTGGTCCCACCCGAGAGGAACCACAGACCTAATGAAGAAGATCTGGATCTCCGCCCTTGCCGTTGCCCTTACCACGGCGACCGCGCTCGCTCCCCACGCCTCTGCTCAGGCAGGCACCTGCAAGACCTCCGTCGCGGTCGACACCGTATTCCAGGTAGCCACTAGCGCAGGCAAATATGAATACTTTATTCAGGTTCGCAACATGAAGCAGGGCACGACCGCCGTCACATTCGAGTTCGGTGAGTTCCCCAAGGCCGTCACCCTATTCAGCCGCACCCTGCCCACCATCACCCTCAAGCCCTATGAAAGCCAGAAGATCCGCTTCGGCGTCGGCACGGACGGCCAGATCAACCCGAGCACCGTCAAGATCTACTACGACGACCGCATGAGCCTGCCAAAGCCCTACGTCCTCGCCATGCGCTGCAGCACGATCGCCACCAAGTAGTTCCTCTGCCAGCGCAGCATGGCGAGACGCCCATTCCGCCGGCGACACTTTCGCTTTGCAGAACTACGACATTAAGCCGTCCGTCGGCGAAGTGGTACAGTTCGGCATACTTGCCTCCGAGTTCTTCGCTCAATGCGCTGCGTTCCAGGATGAGCTGCTTGCGATCGTACGCTACGGTAAGCTGATCGCCTACGTAGCGCTGCTCGCGATGGCACATCCCATGTTCCAAGGATCATCCGGCGACCGCGATGCAGGCTGACGCTGAGGAAGCTCACGCAGGAGAGTCGGCCGGCTCGCCAGCAAACCGAAAGCTCCTCAAGCAGCGCACCAGCTCTAACTCCGAGGGCAAGCGTCAGCCATCGCAGCGCTTTGCTCTGGATCTATCGCGCAACAATCGCTTAACGTACGATCAACCTCTTAGCCACACTCTGAATGGCAAATCCCTGAACGTCTGAGAACGGGATTGCAAGGGGAAGGTTCACTTGGACCTGAACCTGGACGGTACTTCCAATGCTGTTGGAAGGCGACCAGGTAGTCGTGACCGTTATGGCGTTCGCAGGCGCGCACCAGACAAATGGATTGACGATCTTGCGTACAGAGGTACTCGTTGCCGGAGCGATGCTGCTACTGCTGTACAGACTCGCGTAGCGCACCGCGGCGTGGCTCGCATAGCTTATGTTGCAGTAGGCAAAAAGTGCCAGTGTACATTGCAAGATGCCGAAGATGACCAGCAAGAACACAGGCATAACCAGAGCCAATTCCAGCAGCGCCGCACCTTCTTCCCCGTGACGCAGTTGCCTTCGCTTCATGACCGCCTCGCGACTCTTCGGACAGCCACGCCATGCAGTTCCTGCTGCGTAGCAATGCCTGGAAATGCGAGCAGCGTATTGAGGGTCGCGCTCGTATCGACCTCCACCCACTGCATGGGCAGCGTGCCATCCGCGCATGCTGAGCTGCTACTCACGTGCGCGCCACCCACGCTGCAGGTCCAGAACGCGGTAGCTGTCACCGTAAGACCCGCCATCTCTGTGAGCGCCGCGGTCCGCATCCCGGCTGTGTTCTGCTCATTTCCAGCGACGGAGCCATAGGCGGCGCCGATCGCGGCCGCCTCCGTCACATGCATGCGCTGTTGTATCTGCAACGAATAATCCACAACCCCGACAAGCAGCAACACGAAAAGAGGCAGTACGCAGGCGAACTCAAGCAACGCGGCTCCATCCTCTGACCCTGAGAAACTAAGTCTGCTCATTGCACCAGCCCTCCCAGTGGACGAAACGGGCTACCCGTGGCAATGCGGGAGAAGTCCCCCGCACCCGTCACCTGTGCCGACTTCATCGCCAGCGTCTTTGCTGCGAGACCCAGGTAATGATCGCAACCCATGGCGCTCCCAGTCAGCATGAGGCCAGACCCTGGCAGGTACCAGATGCCATCGGTGCGCACGGTCGAGTTGATGAGTTGGAAGTCCTGGGTTGATGTAGCGGTCCAACTGCGTGTGCCGAACACGACGATGCCTGCCAGCGCGCTGCTGCTCAACGGCGCCGATAGGGTGACACGCGAGTTGGCATCGACCACAAACTGCCCAACCGCCGCCCCTGTTCCCTTGGTAAAAAACAGAGTGACACCCGTGCCCTGTACGGTAGAGCCCGACCAGTGCGCGCCACCCGTGATGACGTACTGGCCGGGCTGCAGCGTTACGGTCGCATTCGTCAACGTCATGCCTTTGCAGTACGTACCAGGCGAAAGCGTCGCGACGCCACCAGACTGCTTGAAGCTTGTATGCGCGCAAGACCCGATCGCGGGCTCGGGGATCGCCGCAAGTGGATCCGCCATTGCGGCAGCACTGAAGTGCGCTGCGGGCGTCATGGAGCCACTGGATTCACCTGCGCTGCCGACCATATTTTCAGCCATAGCTGAAACGCTCGAGCCGCCGTCTACAGTAACCCCGCGATTGACATAGAGCGGACACTTGAGCGCGAGGGTAGAGCCCACGCTTGTCATCGCGGTTTTACCACCCGTGAGGTAAAAGCATGGTGGCACGAGAGCTACCGCACTGGCAGCCACCCCGGCAGCCTGTTCGTCGGCCAGGCGCAGGAAGATGGTGGCTACGTCATCCTTGATCGCAACCCTGACCGCGTCGCGCTGTCCTGCAAAGGCCCCGGTTGCGGGAGCCATCGAGACCACCACAGTCACCGATCCCTGCCCATCACGGAAGCCATTCAGCGCGGCGGTCGCCTTGCCTACGGCAACCCAGTTGCCGGTGCCGCGTTCAAGCTCCAGTTCGGCGCTCGCCGCTGCCGCATCCGCGGCCTGCTGCATGGTCAGCGCATGGCTCTCCATCAGGCCGAGATCGATCGCAAGCCCGCACGCAATCAGCAGGATCGGTAATACGAGTGCACAAAGAGGCAGCATTCAGGTTCTTCCCCCTATTGCTTTCCTGTATCGGCAAAACCGCAAAGGTTCTGCATGCTGCACTGATATTTTGCAAAGAGAAGCCGATAGAGTAGGCAAGCCGCGACTGCACGACCCATGCGTTCGCAGTCCACTCATCCAAAAGGAGAACCAATGAAAATTTTGCTGAACCGCCTGAAACAGGAAGAAGACGGCGGCCACCTTATCGAGTACGCGCTGGTGGCTGGCGTCATCGCTCTTGGTGCCATCGCCGCGCTGACGTTAGTGAAGACGCAGATTGTCGCGGCCTTTACCAAGGTCTCAACCACCCTGAAAGCTGCATTTTAAGACAAACGTCGTTATAGCCCGGAGCCATACTCCTATGCGCGAGTTTCAAGCCGATAGCCTGTTGATCGTCACTGCCCTGCTCTGTGCTGGGATCGCTTCGGGTTTCGACGTGCGCACACGCCGCATCCCCAACTGGCTTACGGCCGGATCCATCCTCATCGCGCTCTCCCTACAGGCCTTGCGCGGCTGGAACGGATTCGGCCTTTCGCTCCTTGCCGGTCTGATTGGTGGTGGAGTTCTCTTCCTCTTTTTCGTCGCAGGCGGCATGGGTGCGGGCGATGTCAAGCTAATGACCGCCGTCTCCTGCTTTACCGGCCTGCGCTTGCTTCCTACTGTGCTGATCGCTACCGCACTCTCCGGCGCTTTCTTTGCGCTCGTGCTCGCATGGCGCCACGGCCGCGTGCGCGAAACGCTTCAGAACACGCTGGAAGTGCTGGAGCATCACAGAACTGAAGGCTTTTCTCCTCATCCAGAAATCAACATGGCCGTCACGCCCACGCTGCGAGTTCCTTACGCGCTGCCTATCCTGTTCGGCTGCGCGGTCACTCTGGCGCAGCAACTGCAAGGAACCTCTGCGTGAACACATCCAGACAAAATCTTCAGGCCCTCGGTGCCGCGCTTGTGCTGTCCGCCGGCTGTACCTTTCTGCTCGGTCGCGGGCTCAGCCGGCGCGCAGCCACACAGCAATCCCGCATGAGACAGTACCTGACTTCTAATAAATCAATTGAGCCCGGAGAAGTAGTACACGCGTCCGATCTCCGAGCGTTGCCTTGGCCTGGCAGCGACCCCGTCTCCGGTGCGATCGACCAGGCAGACGACATCGTCGGTCGGGTGGTGCTGTACCCGCTTGCGTCCGGGCAGCCTGTGCTCGAACGCCAACTGGCCGTGGTTGGCAGCGGTCCGGGGCTAGCAAGCAAGATTCCGAATGGAATGCGCGCGATCGCGCTGAAATCCGACGAAATCGTTGGCGTCGCCGGTTTCCTCACCCCAGGATCCCACGTGGACATTCTCGTCACGTACCGGTCAGATGGCGCGCTTGAGCCCCTTGCCGCGACCGTGCTCCAGAACGCGGAGGTGATCGCCGCAGGGCAGCAGACCGAACCCGATCCGGCCGGCAAAGCTGTGTCCGCTACCGTGGTCACCCTGCTTCTTACGCCCCAACAGGCTGAACGCGCATTGCTCGCCAGCAGCCAGGGCTCCATTCACTTCGTCCTGCGAAACAGCGCCGACACGGTAGCTTCAAACAGCACGGCCGTTACCCTCTCCGAGCTCTCCGGCAGCCCTGCACCCAACGTAAGGCCAATCCAGATAGCTGCTGCGACAGCCGCACCTGTCGCACCTGAAACCGGGAGCAAGCGGCGTCTCTCCAGCGCGCCCGCCGCCGTGGAAATTGTACTCGGCGGTCAGGCTGAGGGGACGAAACAATGAGGGTTCTCGCGGCACTTCTCCTCTTTTGCGTTCCCCTCTTCAGCCAGGCCCCGAAGGCCATTGATGGAGGCTCGGCTGATTCCGCGCTGATCGACCTCAGCAGCCCCCAAACCAGTGAAACTCTCCACCTCGTCGTAGGCCGCGCGCTGATCCTCAAGCTGCGAACACCGCTCAAGCGTGTTTACATCGGCGAGCCTACGATGCTGCAATCCTTCATGCCCACTACCCAGGAACTTGTCCTGACTGCAAAAATCGCCGGCACCAGCTCGCTCGTCCTCTGGGACACGAGTGGCCGCAGCTACAACTACGCCGTCCAGGTAGACTCCGACTGCAGCGGCACTCGAGGTGCCCTCCAGGCCGCCTTCCCCAGCTCGACGTTCTCGGTCGAGTCACGTGAGGGCCGCCTCCTTGTCTCCGGGACCGTCGCCAATCAGGCAACTGCCGACGCCGCCATCAAGCTTGCACAAACCTACTCGAAAGACGTCGTCAACGCGATCCAGGTGCAGAACACGCAACCAGCCCACGCCAAGCAGGTACAGCTCAAGCTGCGCATCGTGGAAGTGGACCGAACGCGGGCGGAGCAGTTTGGCTTCAATTTCCTCACCGCAGGCGGCCGCACGGCATCTGCAGTCTCTACCGGGCAGTTCTCGTCCGCGGTTGATACCAGTACTGCTCCCGTCTCTGTCTCCGATCCTCTCAATTTCTTTCTTTACAACTACAAGCTCAACCTCGGCATTACGCTCAAGGATGCTGAATCGAAGCAGATCCTGCAAGTGCTCGCTGAACCTACCCTCACCACGATGTCCGGCGTCCCGGCGCGTTTCCTTTCGGGCGGCGAGATTCCCGTGCCCGTCGTCCAGGGTGGCAGCGGCAACGGCACAGCCATCTCCATCGTCTACCAGCCCTACGGCGTCAAGGTCGACTTCACCCCCACGGTCAACCCCGACGGCACCATTCACCTCAAGGTCAGCCCGGAGGTCAGCGCGCTGGACTACACCAACTCCGTCACCCTGTCCGGTACGACCATCCCCGCGCTCTCCACCCGCCGCGCAGACACAGAGGTTGAAATCCGCGATGGCGAAAGCTTCGTCGTGTCCGGCATCCTCGACCATCGCACCACCAACTCGCTGGCCAGCGTTCCGGGCATCGCCAACATCCCTATCCTCGGCCAACTCTTTCGATCTAAAAGTACGAACCACTCCGTCGTCGAACTCGTCATCATGGTCACCGCAACCGTCGTCGATCCGCTGACCAAAGCCCCTGTCATTAAGGAACCTTTGATGATTGTGCCCAATCTTGACAATTCCAAGTTTGATAACCGAATTCAGGCGCTGCTCAAGTCCGATATCGCCGCCAATACCACGGGCACCCTTTTCATCGACATCTGTTCTGTAAATTCGCAGGTCGAAGCCGACGAAATTTTGGCTATGCTTGCCCAAAAAGGCCTCGCGGCAACGACGCAGCACAGCGTGCACGAAGCACGTTTCCGCATCGTCACTGGACCCTACGACACCGCGGCCCAGGCGCAGGCAGCACTCCAGCATCTGCAGGCGGACGGCTTCCACGCCGAGCTTCGTCCCCAAAGAGCAAGCCCAACTGCGGGGCAGGTCCACTAATGGCGACAATCGCACTTACCCACCCGTCAAGCACGGCAGCCCCGCAGGCTGTTTTCTGCGTCGGCAATGAAGCGCGCACCGTCGAGATTGTGGCGGAGGTCGCCGCCGCGCTCCCCGGGTTCTTCTTCGCCGGCGCTTTTGCCGACTACATCACCGCAGAAAAACGCCCACAGTTTCCCGCCTCGATGAAGTCCGCCAGCGTCTGCGTTGCGCTCATCGACTTCGACCGCGACCCCGTCCTCGCGCTCAAAACAGTCGAGCGCCTCGGCCACATCTTCGCGCGCAAGATCAGCATGGTTGCCGTCGGCACCGACCTGCCAGCGCCTTTGCTTCTCCAGGCGATTCGCGCCGGATGCGTCGAATACCTTTCCCGCCCTATCAACCCGGACGAGCTCACCCGCGCCCTTCTCCGCTTTGAGCAGAACATGGCCGTCGCCCCGGCGGAAAGCAGCAGCACCGGACGCGTCATCGCCTTCTTCGGTGCCAAGGGAGGCGTCGGCAGCACGACCCTTGCCGTTCACCTCGCAACCCACCTCGCGCTCACCCACAAGCGCAAGACGTTAATCATCGACCATAAACACCAGTTAGGCCACGTCGCGCTCTACCTCGGCCTGCAGAACACCCACTATCACTTCGACGAACTCCTGCGCAACGTAGACCGCCTCGACGCGGAGCTGCTCAGCGGCTATCTCCTGCACCACTGCAGCGGCCTTCACGTCCTTGCCTCGCCCGACTACTCCAGCGAGCAGTATGTCTGCCATCAGGACGAGCTTGAACGCGTCATGGACTTTCTGCGCCGCGAGTATGACTACATCCTCATCGATTCTGCGGTCGTTTACGAGAGTTCGAAGAGCTCCATCATCGATCAGGCTGACGACGTCTTCCTGGTCTCCACCGCCGACGTCGCTTCCCTCCGCGACCTCGCCCGACTTGTCGAGCACATGCATTCCCGCCGTGCCAACGATGGCAAGCTGCAACTCGCCATCAACCGCTCTACCTCGAACCAGTCCATCACACCGCAGCAGATTCGCGATGCCGTTCGCACCGCCGTTCACTACTCCGTACCGAACAACTTTATTGAGCTTCTGCAAGCCGTCAACAACGGTGAGCCGATCTCCCCCACGGTCAACTCGCCCTTCAACGCAGTCATCGCCACCTGGGCCAACAACATCTGCGGAGACACCGACAGCGTGCCCACGCAACCAAGAGACGCCGGGAGCACAGAGAAGCGTACGCTCGCTTTCTGGCGTTGACCCTATCCGAACCGGAGCGACATTCCACATGCCAGACGCCATGATCTACATGACGCTCGAAGCCCCACCGACACAACGGGCGGAGTCGCGCAGCGAGACCCGTTTCTTCAGCACACTCGACGAGACCTCCCGCCACGCGCTCAAGACGACCATCCATGGTGAACTGCTGCGCCGCATCGATCTCGCACGGCTCGCAGCCATCCAGGCGGACGTCAACGGCGGTCGCCAGCGCCTCCTCGCGACCATCAACCAGCTGGTCAGTGAGCAGAACGTTCCACTCAGCGCACAGGACCGCGACCAGATCGCCACGGAGGTCCTGGATGAGATCTTCGGCTTCGGCCCGCTCGAGCCTCTTCTCCACGATCCCACCGTCAACGACATTCTCGTAAACGGCTATCACTCCATCTACGTCGAGCGGCGCGGCGTGCTGGAGAAGACTGCCATCGTCTTCCGCGATGAAGGCCATCTCCTTCACGTCATCGATAAGATCGTCTCCGCCGTCGGCCGGCGCATCGACGAGTCATCCCCCATGGTCGACGCTCGACTCGCGGATGGATCACGCGTCAACATCATCGTTCCCCCGCTTGCCATCGACGGCCCAGCCATGAGCATCCGACGCTTCGGTTCCACGCCTCTGCGCGGCGAGGATCTCCTCCGTCACAAAGCCCTCACTCCGTCGATGCTCGCGGTGCTCGAGTGCGCCGTTAAATCCCGGCTCAACATCGTTGTCTCCGGCGGAACCGGTGCTGGAAAGACCACACTGCTCAACGTTCTCTCCGGCTTTATCTCGCCTGCCGAACGTATCGTCACCATCGAGGACTCTGCGGAGCTCCAGATCAAGCAGCAGCATGTCGTACGCCTGGAATGCCGCCCCGCCAACCTCGAAGGTAAAGGTGCCGTCCGCCAGCGCGAACTCGTCATCAACGCGCTCCGCATGCGTCCCGATCGCATCATTCTTGGCGAAATCCGCGGCGAAGAAGCGCTCGACATGCTGCAGGCCATGAACACCGGTCACGACGGCTCCATCACCACCGTGCATGCAAACAACCCACGCGACGCCATTGCCCGCATTGAGACCATGTCCCTCATGGGGAATGTCGCACTCCCGGAAAAGGCGATCCGAGGCCAGATCGCCTCCGCCGTTCACCTGCTCATCCAGGTCTCTCGCATGAGCGACGGCTCCCGGCGCGTCACCCACATCACCGAGGTTACCGGCGTCAGTGGTGAAATCCTCAGCCTGCAGGACATCTTTGTCTTCGAAAAAACCGGCGTCGGTGCCGATGGCAAGGTGCACGGGAAATTCCGCGCCACCGGCATCGCTCCAAAGTTCGGGGAGCATGCCGAGGCTGCGGGCTTTCCTCTTCCGCCCGACTTCCACAACCAGGTTGTTCCCGTCTAGCAACTCAGGAGCACCATGAGCCTCGTCTTCGTCTTTATCGTTCTCCTTGCGCTTACCTTCAGCGTCATCAAGGTCCTCACGCGACCCAGCCCCGATGCCAACAAAGTGGAGCTGCGCCTCAGCGAAATCCGCAACGTCGTGAAGAAGACCGTGCTCGAAGTCGACGAAAGCGAACTGCGCCAGCCGGAACTTTCTCTGCGCTCCCGCTGCGAGTCCCTGCTCGCCCGCCTTGCACTCACCCAGCCCCTCGTTTTGCTCTGCATGCAATCAGGCAGCACGCTTGCGCCATTCGACCTTTGCGCGCGCAGCCTCCTCGTAGCCTTGCTCACCTTTCCCGTCGTTGCCTTCCTGACGCATCTCTATGTCGTTGCCCTGCTGGTGGCCTCGGCTGCAGCGCTGCTACCCGCCTTCGTCCTCCGTCACATACGCAACCGCCGCGTCGCTGCCCTGGAAAAAGCCCTTCCTGAAACCATCGAACTCATGGCCCGTGCCCTGCGTGCCGGCCACTCCGTTCAGCAGATGCTGGAAGTCGTCGCCCTTGAAACCCACAACCCCATTCGTTCCGAGTTCGCCCGCGTCCACAAGGAGCAAAAACTGGGTGTCGCCTTTCGCAACGCGATGCAGGAACTCGCCAACCGCATCCCCTCGCAGGACCTCCGCTTCGTCGTTACCGCGATCCTCGTCCAGAAAGAAACCGGCGGCGATCTCATCGAGATCCTCGACCGCACCGCCCTCGTCATTCGCGACCGCCGCCGCGTCACCGGAGAGGTCCGCACGCTTACCGCGGAGGGCCGCCTCACCGGCTGGATCCTCTCTGCCTTGCCCGTCATCCTGCTCGGCCTCATCCTGCTCGTCACGCCCAGTTATGCCACCATCCTCGTCAAGGACCCGATCGGTCACATGCTCCTCGCCGGCGGCGCACTTATGATCTTGATCGGGTCCTTCCTGATCCGCCGCATCGTAGACGTGGAGGTCTAGCTCTCGTGCTGACTGCATTCTTTCTGGCCTTCACCACCCTTCTGCTTCTTTCCTACCTACTGGTCAGCGCAATCTTTGCGCCTGCATCGAAGGACGCGACCGCCCGTCGCCTCCAACAGGTCACCAACCTCGGCGCCCAGCCCGTGCTTCAAACACGTCGCCATCTTCCCTTCGGCACTGCGCTCTTCTCCGTCGGCGCCGCCATTCGTGCTCGCACCGGCCTCTTCGTCGATGAAGAACTTGATCGCCGTCTCCTGTGCGCTGGATACACCTCACCCACCGCGCTTGATCGCTACACCGCCTGGCGGCTGCTCCTTCCCGTCGCCGCCTGCCTTGTTGCCGGCATCCTGCCAGAAGGCTTTGGCATACTATGGCTCCTGCTTGCCCCTGTCTTCGCCTTTGTCCTGCCGGACATTCTCCTCCGCCGAAGCGCCGCCCAGCGCATCCGCCGCATTCGTCGCAGTGTGCCGGACATGCTTGACCTTCTGGTCATCTGCGTCGATGCCGGCCTGGGCCTCGACCAGGCCGTAGCCCGTGTCGCCACCGAGCTGGAAACGAGTCATCCTGACCTGGCAAGCGAAATGATCCAGGTAGGCCGCCAGCAGCGAGCCGGCGAATCCCGCCAGCAGGCTTGGGCGGATCTTGCCGCCCGCCTGCAAATTCCGGAGATAGAGTCCTTCGTCGGCATGATCCTGCAAACCGACAAGTTCGGCACTCCCATCGCGCGTGCCCTCGCCGCCTTTTCCCAGAACAACCGCATGCAGCGCACCCAGGCTGCGGAAGAGCAGGCCGCCAAGGCCGCCGTCAAGATCTCAATTCCTCTTGTTCTCTTCATCTTCCCCAGTATCTTCATTGTCCTGCTCGGCCCTGCCATCCTGACAACGTTACGGGCCTTCCACAGTCAGTAAGCTGGCACGGCTCGCTGACTGGCGTGAGCGGCGTTTCTTTGTACCAATCGAGGGCCATCCCTTGATGTTCCGGTCGCTGAGCTTGCCCGAGCCCTCGAACTTTGGCATGCTTGCTTCGAGGGTTCCGTTGGGATGATGAATCGAAGCTGGCTAATTGTCGCTTGTGTGGTGGGTGCTTTGGGACCTGCTTGCAAAGCTGTTGCCATAGCGAATTTCTTGTTGGACCCTCCTCAACCGGGCAGTTCAAAAGCTGTCATCATCACGAAGGCGGAGCATCCTGCCGTTTGGCAACCGTCTCCAGGACATACGCAGATTCCAATCTGGCCTGAAACCGTTCCAGATGCCCTGCCGAATCCTAAACCGGAGACAGTTGGGCCGCCCGCCGGACGGGAATGGTGGCCCAGAGTCAACGATGTCAGCCGCCCAACGATGACGGTCTATTCACCAAAAGGCCGAAACACTGGGGCTGCCGTTGTGGTGTTTCCGGGCGGAGGTTACCAGTTTCTTGCAATGGATCTTGAGGGAACAGAAGTATGTGACTGGGCAATCTCACGCGGCATCACCTGTGTCTTGTTGAAATACCGAGTTCCTGATTCCGGTCCGACTTTAAGGGACGGGCATCGGTATTATCCGAAGGTCCAAACCGCACTCCAAGACGCCCAACGTACTTTGGGTCTGGTTCGTCAACACGCCGCGCAATACGAGATCGATCCACATAAAGTTGGAGTCATCGGCTTCTCGGCGGGAGGGCATCTTGTCGCCGCCGTCAGCACACATTTCTCGCAGCGGACGTATAAACCGGTAGATGCCGCCGACGGACTAAGCTGTCGGCCTGATTTTGCGATTGTTGTTTATCCAGGGCATCTTTGGAAACACGAAGATGAGGATCACGCGACTCGGGACGAGACGGATCTCAGTCTACGTTCAGACATCCGCGTCACTCCCAACACTCCGCAGACGTTCCTCCTACAAGCGGAGGACGATCATGTGGATGGTGTAGAGCAGTCACTGGCGTACTACGTCGCATTGCAAAAAGCCGGGGTGCCCACGGAGATGCACCTCTATGCACAAGGCGGACATGCTTTCGGCGTGAGGAGTTCCAGGTTTCCCGTCAGCCACTGGCCCATGCTCGTGGAGGAATGGATGCGCACGATCGGATTGCTGGCTTTGCAGTAAACAGAATCGTTAGTCCTGATAGGTCGCATTGTCGGACGTTAGGGAGGAGTCTGAGGAGGGGACGGCCTCAGCACGCGCTCCTCATGGAGCGAGTAGACCTGAGCGGAAAGAAGGCTGGGGAGAATCTGAAGGGGATTCTCCCGCGCGATTTTCAGGATGCCCAACGGATCGCTTTTGAAAGCGTCCGCCGTATGTAGGCGGCTTGGCGGGAGCGGCTGGCGTTGCGAGAGAGGTATTCGCGGCTGAGTGCGGCGGCAACGTCGGACTCGGACCAGCCCTGAGCCACGGCGGCGATGCAAAAGGCCATATCTGCGGCGGCTGGCCGTCCATGGTAGTTCGGCGACCAGCGGAAGCGTGAGAGCGTGACGGGCGTGGCGTACCGGCTGAAGGGACGGGCTGCGAAGCTGAGACGCACGGCGGCGCGTTCAGCTTCTGCCTCTTGCTGGAGCGTGAGCAATCGGGCGCGGAAGGCGTCAGCTTCGGGGAAGACTGTTCCGGTAGAACTGCGAAGATGGGCGAACGGGTATGTGCGCCGTGGGCGTTGCGATGCTTGGGGAAGGGAAGCATGCGCAGGACGCGGGACGCTGGTGCGGCTTCGACGCGGTACATTTCTTTGTCGGTGAGGACGCCGATATCGTAGCCGGGCGCGGGAAGCGCGGCGAGTAGCTGGCGGATAGTGTGTTCTGTTTTGTCCCTGACTGCACCTGGCTCTGCGTTGTTGAAAGCAAGGGGGGCCTGTTCGGCCCCTGCCGGATTAGGCCGCAATCTGCTTCTTTGCTACTTTGGCTTTCTTGGCGGGTGCGGTTCTGACCAGTGTGGGCTTCTTCTCCTTGGCTGGCGTGGTCTTCTTCTTCGGTTCGGGTGGGGCAAAAGCGGCTTCGGCTTCGGTGAGGAAATCGAACTCGTTTTCACGCGGGATGCCGACGTGACCGGAGAGGGCGAGGCGAAGCGCAAAGCTTCCACGCAGAACCGCAACCTTCTCTCCCGCCACCGTGATTCCCGGCGCAAGCAGCACGCTCACCATCGCGGTGCCGGCGCTGGTCGGGGCCAATCGACTAGTCAACCGTTTGAGAGTGGCCTGTGCAATCAGGTTGGCTTTCGCTAAGTGATCTGCATCCCCTGTCACCTTTCTAAGCTCGACAAGTCCACCCAGAATCACACCCTGATTAAAGCTCCAAGTATCCCGGCCATTATTCTTGCAGGCCGATGTCAGGCCGTCGTTCACGAGGTTCTTACCGTTGATCATGCCGGAGCCCTGTAGGCATTATGGTTGCCCGTAGAAGTTCTGTTCGCAAAGTGCGAGGAACAGAAAGAAAGAGCTCATTTGCAATCGCATTTTTCTACTGGCGATCCTTCTTCCACCAGATACCGCCTCCACAGGTATCAGGCCCAACCTTTCCGCGCATTACAGTAGCCAACTCCAGCCTTGACGATCGGCAATACTGTTCCACAACTGTCAGCTGGCGTTGGAAGATTGATAGATCGACTACTTTCAACGGTCTAAGAGTGAGATACAGCAGTTGCAAGATCTGCCAAGATGAACAGACCCTAAGAGCTGTATCTGTCGTCGATCGTCTCTCGCCAAGGCGGGTCGTCATCATTAGTGGGCGCTGATGGCGATTCCGAGTGGCTTCACGATGCCGGCAGCGGTATACCCGGTGGTGCTGAGAGCTGTGCCGGTGCTGCTGAAGTTCGACACCACGCTGGCCTCGCTGTTGGCTACCCACACATTGCCTTGCGGGTCGATCGCGATACCCGCTGGGGCACTGAGGCCGCCGTTGCTCGCCGTTGCGGAGAATGTTCCATTGGCGGTCAGGTGAGTGAGGGTGTTGTTGGAAGCATTGCTGATCCACGGCGACCCGGTGGCGTCGAGCGCGATGCCCGATGGTCCGCTCAGCGAGCCGGTGCCGGCAAGGAGCACGGCTCCGGAGTGTGCGAGCTCGGTGGCGGTGTTGCCGGAGCGGTTGGTGATCCAGATGTTGCCCCCGGCGTCCACCGCAACGGCCGAGGGAGAGAGCAAGGCGCCCGCTGTGTAGGTGATGGCGAGCGTCCAGTCGTTCGGCGCGGAGGAGAGCGTGGGCTGGAAGGGCGGCGTGCCAGGGGTGAGCAGGAAGAGTGCAGGCACGTTCTGGCCCGGGTGCTGGATGATGTTCATTGCGGCGGTGATGGTGTCGGTGGGGGCCGTGCCTCCTGTGGGCGTGGCCGCGGTGAAGAGCTTGCCGCACGTGGTCGTATCGCCGGCCGTGCCGCCGCTGGAGTTGATGCAGGCGCCGAGGATATCGGCGAGCGTGTCGACCTCGGCGGTGGACAGGGTGGCGCCGGTGGGTAGCGCGGGTCCGCCGACGGTGCCGGTGCTGTTATTCACCAGCACGTTGACGTCGGCGAAGGCGAGGTTGAGGCCGGCAGTGTTGGTCTGGAGTGCGCCGACTCTGCTGAGCCCGGACATGAACGGCGCGAGCGCATACACTGCGCCCACCGTGGTGAGCTCGTTCATCTGAATGAAGGTGGTGGCGGCGTTTGCTTTCAACGTGGCGCAGGAGCCGAGCGCGGCCATTTCGGCCAGGTTGGGATTGTTGCTGGAAAGCCCCGGGTTGCCGCCGGTCGCAACCAGGTAAACAGGCGCGTCAGGCGTGGGGCAGGTGTAGTCGCCAGTGATGTTAAAGGCTCCGCTGTTGTCGGTCGTGACGGTGCTGGTGATGAGCGGCGTGGCCGGGCCGCCGTAGCTGGCCAGATTGGCGGCGTAGAGCTGCAGGGTGGCTCCGGCGACGGGCTGCTGGCCGCCGTGCGCGGTGCCCTGAATGGAGCCGGCTCCGCCGGCCGGGAAGCTGACGGGATCGCTTACCGGAGCAACGTGATCGAAGTTGCCCGCGCCACAGCCGGCCAGCAGAGCGGCAAGCGCGGTAACGGGGGCGAGGCTGAGCCTACGTGCGAGTTGGGAGGGCATCGGCGAAACTCCTGCGGTGCGGAAGGCGACGTGAGGCTTAAGGAGGATGGTGCGGATTGAACGTGGAGATGGGCTCATGGGCGTGTCCCCGTGGTGCCGTTTGTGGTGCCGGTGACGAGCGGCGCGACCACCGGGGCGGCTCCGCCGAAGACACGCGTTACGGTCGAGTTGCCGGAGTTGGTAATCCAGATCGAGCCGGTCTGGTCGATGGCGATGCCGCTCGGCGCGCTGAACGGCGTGGGCAGACTGGCGGCGGCTGCGCCGTAGCCGGTCGTCGGGCTCACCGCGACCCCGGCGTTGGTAAAGGCCGACAAGCTGTTATTGGCGTTGGCGACCCACACCTGGCCCAGTCCGTCAATGGCGACCGCGACCGGTGCGCCGAGGCCCGCGCCCACGTAGGTGCCGGTGAGGGTTCCCGCCGGGCCGACCTTTACCAGCGCGGCGGCTGTGTTGACCACCGCCCAGGCATCGCCCGTGCTGTCGATGGCTATGCCGCCGAGCGTACCGGCGCTGCCCGCCGTGCCCGCCGTGGCGAGCACCGTGCCGGCCCCGTTCAGGCGGCTGACGGTGCCGTTGTTGTTGACGATCCAGGTGGAGCCGGTAACGAGGATGGCGGCTTCCGAGCCCGTAATCGTCGCCGAGCCGGAGCCCGTGGTGGCCGTGATCGCCTGTGTCCCCGCCGTGTTGAGGGTGACGTTGAAGGTGTGGACGCCTTTGTCGGCGGCGGTAAAGGTGTAGCTGCCCGGGAGAGTGGCGGCTGCATCGCTGGAGGTAATGGTAACGGTGCCGCTAAAGCCGGTCATGGTGTTGCCCGCGCTATCCTGCGCGGTGACGGTGACGTTGCCGGGGGCCGAAACCGCATCGGGGTTGGGGAAGCCGGCGACGCTGAGCTGGGCAGTGGCTCCGGCGGTGACGGTTTCGGTTGCAACGGCAGAGGTGAGGCCGGTTGCCGAGGCGGTGTAGGTGTAGGTGCCGGAGGTGGTCAGGCTCAGGCTCGAAAGATTGAAGCTGGCGGAGTCCGAGACGCCGATCATGCTGCTGAAGGTGCCGATCGTCTGACCGTTGCGGCTGACGGTGAGGGTGACCTGCTCGTAGTCGCCTGCGGAGGTGTAGTAGGACGGGTTGCCGGCCGAGTCGTACTGCGTGACCGTGAGGGTGCCTGGGTTGCCGCCTTCGGCCAGGGTGGCCGGCGGAGGCGTCGTGAAAGTGAGCTGCACGGCAGGGCCCAGAACCTCATAAGCGTTGCTGGTGACGCCGAGCGTTCCGGAGCCTGCCGCGATGGTCGCGGTGAGCGTTTCGGCCTTGCTGGGGGTGTCGTTGAAAAGCCGGTTGAAGCTGGCGACGCCAGTAGTGGCGCTGGTGGCGACGGTGGTGGTGGAGTTGTAGGTGGCGAGCGAGCCGGGTCCGTTCAGCGCGATCGAGACGTTGGCCGGGCTGAGGAAGGGCGATGCGGACTCGGTGAGCAGCACGGAAGGAGGTCCGGCGATGGCGCTACCGACGGAGGTGCTGCGGGGCTGGATGGAGTAGGCGAGCGCGTAGCTGGTCTGGACGGAGCCAGAGTCGAAGCCGGAGGAGCAGTAGCTGGCCGAGTGGGTCTTGCCGCGCTGGTCGGTGGTGGGGTTGGCGGTGCCGTTGGTTCCGGTGGCGACGCCGGCGCACAGGGCAGGCGAGCCGGGCAGCGGCGGCATGGTCTGCGTGGTTCCGCCATAGTAGCCGAGCGGAGCCAGCAGCAGGGTGGCGGCAGTGTAGGTGGACTGGCCGCCGACGCCGCCGGTGGCGATGTTGCCGCCGTTGTCGGTGTAGCTGCCGTACTCGTCCGCGTCGTAAGAACCGGAATTGCCGGCAACGATGGAGTTGGTGTAGATGGTGGAGCTAGTGGTGTAGACGCCGCCGCCGTTGTTTGCGGAGTTCTGCGTGACGGTGCTGTTGGTCAGGGTGAAGGACCCGGCTGAATTGTGGATGCCCCCGCCGTAGTTCGCACCATGATTGCCGAAGACCAGGGAGTCGACAACGGTCAGCGATGCTTGCGCGAAAACGCCTCCGCCTGCATCGGAAGCAGTGTTGTTGAGAAGGGCCACGCTCGTGAGCGTCGCTTTGCCGAAAAGGTACACACCTCCACCATAGGCCGCTATGCTGTTGGAGACCGTGCTGTTGCTCAGGTTGAGAGTCCCACCACCGAAGATGGCTCCGCCCGTGCTGCCGTTGGCGTTGCCGTTGGTGAACGTCAGGGAAGAGACGTTGGCGGTGACGTTGTTGTCAATGTTGAGCACGCGGGACTTGGCGTTGCCGGAGATCTGCAGCAGGTTGGCTCCGGGACCGGCGATCGTCTGAGTGCCGTTGGTGTTGGCAAGCTCGAGCTGGGTGCCGTTGAGGGTGATGGTGGCGGGGTTGGCCTGGGTGCCGGCGATCCCGGGGGCGAATTGGATGATCGTGCTGCCGTTGGTGGCGTTGGCGGCGGCTACGGCGTCACGGAGGGAGCAGGCTGACCCGGTGATCGCGCCTGGGGGGCAGTTCGCGGGCACGCCGGTGGTCGTGTCAGTGGTATTGGTGACGGTGAAGACGGGGGCGGCGGTGAAGGTGATGGTGGGGTGCTGGTTGAGGGTGACGCCTTTGACCACGACCGTGAGAGTGACGGACTCGGCGGTGGCGTCGGTGAGGGTGAAGGTGGCCTGGCCTGCATTGTTGGTGACAGGGGACGAACCCGTGAAGAACGCTGAGGACGACCCAAAAGCCACGGCGACGCCTGCGCCCTCGATGGGTTGACCGGTGGTGCCGTCGATGACGGTAACCGTGACGGTGGAGGTGCCGCCGACGGGAAGCGTGGCGGGACTGGCAACGGCGGTGGAGGCGCTGGCGGAAGGGGCTCCGTCGGTGCCGAGGGTCAGGATGGCAGTCGCGGCGATTGAAGCGGAAGTGGCCGTGGACGAGGCGGTAAGGGGCAGGGTGGCGGTCAAAGTGCCGTTGCCGGGGGAATCCGTCGCCAGGAAGAGGACAGGATTGAAGCTCCACGCACCGGCGGTGTACGCGGATTGGGTGAGCTGACCGGATATGGCGGGATTTCCGGTGAGAGTGACGGGGTTGGTGGTCGCGGTGGCGGAGAGGAAGGTGCCGCTTTCGAGCAGGTTTACGTATGGATTGGGGGTGATGGGTTCGCCGAGGCGGGCGGTCGCGGCGGTGCCGAGGCCGAGGGAGTAATGGGCCTGGAAGGCGCCGGAGTCGATGCAGGTGGTTCCGCCGTAGCTGCTGGTGCGGGCGAAGCCGCTGGAGCGGGCGTCGGTGGCGGGCAGGG
>CAHJWN010000012.1 GCA_903642265.1 Acidobacteriaceae bacterium
TCGTGCCTCTCCGACGGGCACAACTGCGGCACCTGTCTTCTAACTGCCGGAGATCACGTCACCAGATGAAACTGGAACAGCAACGGACCGTCTCTGGGCTGAAATCAACTGCGATCCAGACTTCCCAACTAGCCAGCAATATCTCGACCGACCCGACCCACCTGTTTTACGGCTTCCAACGAGTTTTCACGTGGAACACATTTGTTCTTTAGGCTTTTGAAGCTGCGGGAATGCGAAAACCCCAGATGGATTCCGGTTGGATCGACTAGTCAAGCTAAGCGGAATCCGAATACGTAGTTCCTGACGTGTTCTAGCAAGATAATTCTAGCTACCATGCCATTTGCCTGCCTGCTTCGATTTGTGTCATCGGCTAACTGGATATTGCCCGCGAGTGCCGGCTGCCGCGGCAGGTCGAACTGCTTGTCTTCAAGAGAAGGAAAAGCCTCGTCTAACGACTTCACGGCCCAATGCATCGGTAACGCTCAAGATTGCTGTTGAAGATCTGGGGTGTCTAAACCACCATATGAGACTGTTGTACATCATTCGTTTGATGAGGACGCACTTGGCAGCAAACTTAGTCTCGATGCGGATGAGGACGGGTTCGGCGGGCTGAGATGGACACCTAGCGCAACATTAGAAAAGGCTAGAGCCGCAGACGGGTAAAGTAGTCAGTAATTGCGACCTCTCTCAAGTCTAAACAACTTTAGTTTTAAGCTCAGGGATTTATGCTTCGATCGTTTATACCGTCCGGCTTTAAGCAAATTGTGCGAAGCATGTTCCACCGCCCTCTAGGAGCGCAAATGGGCTCCGGATCCTATGTTCAGAGACCCCTGTAAGCGGGACTTAGCAGCGGGTCGCCTTAGGCTGCGTTCACCGTTACGCAGTCCAGAACCGTTCATCTCATTCATCTGGTTGTTGCGCAGATCATCGTGGACTCACCAGACTACTGTTGTCACTGACTGCTTATCGATTCGCAGGGTCGTTTCCAAATTGGAATGAATCAGTGATATGTTGCGTTCCTCTCCGGTGTTTGTGAGGACCAGGACATGAGAGCCATCCTTGTTTTCAAAGGCGACGTGTTTCAGCTCCGAAGCATCACTATGGCTGCCGATGCGGACCGCTCCTCTACGCAAGTGTTGGGAAAAGTGGCGGAGAGTCCAGTATTGGCCGCTCATGACGAGCGACCCATCGTCCTTGAGGGTAACCAGGCCTCCACATTGAAAAGGACCAATGTTCGGCTTGCCTTGTGAGTCGAGCATAAGGTTCCAGGTGATGATGCAACGGCACCAGTTGCTTAGGGCTTCCGTGAAGATTGTTCCCCATCGTGTCCAATCGGAGGCGTATTTCGGATCGACAATGTCGGGGCCACCCTCGGTCCAATAAAACGGCATATCGGGCTGAGTATCGTGCAGGCGGCTCATCATATCTGGCGTGCCCACGTATCCATGCCAGGCGACGCCAGAGACGTACTTGCGAAGCTCAGGGTCCTGCAGCTGCCAGCGTACCCGCTTCCAGAGGTCATAGTTATGGTCGAGCAACCATATCTCGGTTGCATCGTGCTTCTCTTTGAGCATGGGACCGAGATGGTCGCGGATGAAGTCGCTCTCGATCTCCGGCGGCCAATACGTAGCGGGCATGCTTCCACCCTGGTCCGTTTCCAATTCATTTTGTGACGTGACAGCTTGAATCGGAACCCCGGCAGCTCGGTATGCGTCCAGAAAACGACTGAAGTAGAGGGCATAGGGAGCCAGGTACTTGTACGTCATCCAGCCCCCAAGCATGGAGCCGTACGTCTTCATCCATCCAGGCGGGCTCCACGGTGTCGCAAGGAGGAACAGATCTGGATTGATGCGGCGCATTTCGCGCAGAATGGGAAGAATATAAGCCTCATCGTGCTTGATGGAGAAATGCTCCATCGTAAGGTCATTCTGGACGTCGTCATAGTTATAGACATCCCGCGAGTAGTCGCTGGCACCGATGGACGTGCGGCCGACACTCAGGTTCATGGCTGCGGGCGAGAAGGTGTCCCTCATAAACTTCTGCCGGGCTTCGGGCTTCATCGTGCTCAATAGATAGCAACTCGCATCTGTGTACGCGCACCCAAAGCCAAGAATTGGCTGAAAGCGCTGAGCAGTATCAACCACGACTCTATCGCCATCGGTCTTCAAGTTCGCAGACGAGCGCATCGGAGCGGCTTCAACGGCTTCGTGCTTCTTCGTGTCACTTGTCATGTAGACACGAACCGCGGTGGCAGCAGCGCTGTCCTGCACGACCTGTGCCAAGGCAAGTCTCGGTGCAGCGAGTGCGAGGGTAGAGAGTGCGCCAGCACCCTTGACGAAGTGCCGTCGCTTGAGCTCGAAGTTGTTCAGCATAATTTGTCTGCCTCACAGTGGAGATGTGGTGGTGATTTTCTAAGAGTCAGCCGGCAAGTCAGGGCTGTACAGGCGCGGAATTAAGATTGACGTCGAGCTGGGGTGCGGGAATGCTGGTATCGCGGTCTCCCCGAAGTCTGTGCTTGAGCAGCTTCTCCTGTATGGCATCTTTAGATTTCTGATCGAGAAGACGATATTTGGCTTGCGCCTGTTCCGATGCGCTCTGATTGTGCAGCCGGCGGTAGGCTCGGGAGAGTTGAAAATAAGCCTGTTTGGTAGTGTCATCGTCAAGATTCTCACCGATCGTCAGCTCCAGGTCAGCAATCGCGGCTTTGTCGTTGCCCAGCTGGATCTCCGCCCGCCCAAGGTAGTAATTCGTCATTACAAGAGAGGTATCCCCTACAACGCGCTGGAGCAGCTCTTTGCCACCAGCAGCATCTGAGCGGTCGATTCGAAGACAGCCAAGTTTGTATACCGCGACGGTGTCGTTTGGGTCTACGCTGATCGCCTTTTCGTAGGACTGCTGCGCTTCGGCGTACTTGCCAGAGCGCCAGTACGCGCTTCCCAGCCCCTCATACAGCCCACTTTGTGGAGGCGCCGAAGCGATCGCTGCCTGGAACTGCTCGATCGCATCGGCATCGTTCCCCGATTCAACGGCAGCCTCGGCGAGAACCTGAGACACATGCCAGTTCTTCGAATCCAGCTTAAACATTGTCTCGTAACTCTGGCGAGAGAGTTCAAGAGCAGCATGCCCACGGTGGTAGAGTATGTCGACGTTGGTCGGATCGAGCGCAGCCGCGTGGTCTAAATCAGCGACAGACTCGGGAAGATGGCCAAGTGCCAGATCGATGATGCCTTGCCACATCCAAGCCTGAGAGGCTTTCGGATCCAAAGCAGTCTCCTTGCGGATTGCCATCGCTGCCTGGTCGAAGTGGCCAATCTTGTAATCCGCAATGGCCAGGAAAAGGTTTCCGCCGCGCATGGTCGGTTTCAGAGCGATGCCTTTTTCGAGACTCGATATTGCCTCCATGCTCCGTGCTTCCTGGGAGTACGCCAAACCAAGATTGAGGTAGGCTTCGGCGAAGCGAGGCGAACTCTGCACCAGTTTCTCGAACAGTGCTATGGCCTCGTTGGGCTGGCCAGCCCTCATAGCAAGCACTCCGCGCTGCAACGTCTCAGCTGCTTCTGGCGATGGGACTTTATCTATTCGGGCGTTCTGACTGTACAGTCCGGGAGTAGATGCCACCAGGAGGAAGGCTGCCAGAACAAGACCGATCTTGGAGAGCGTTTCTGACTGTTTAGGAGCGACATTAAACATGAGAAAAGTCTATGCCCTTCAAACAAGGGTAGCGGCGCTTCTGACTAGCGCCACCACGACCGGGGACTGGAAGGACAACTTAGAAGGAGTATCGAAGGATGAGCTGCCGGATGGTTGGGTTTCCGAAATCACCGTCATACGAGCCAAACTGACCTTGCGGCGAAGCTGCAGAGACTACAGCAGCAGGGTTGGTGTTCGGCGCGCTGAAGTGGACCCGGTTGAAAGCGTTGAAGATGTCCACGTGTAGCTGCAGATTGCCATGCCCGCCAAAGTTGGCTATATGCTTGGTGATGGAGAAATCTTCATTCTTATACACCGGTGTTCGATAGGCACCCAGGACTCGGGGAGATGTCCCTAGAACGAGCGCGGCTGCGGAGCTGGGATCGGTGAATGCGCCGGGATTGAAGACGTGACGATAGGTTGGATCGCCGGAGTTTGCCGCCGGACTGTGATCGACGAAGTTTGGCGAGATGTTGTACCGCAAACAAGCGAGCGAAGCGCCGATTGATGTTGTTGTGCAGGAGAATGCCGTGGGCGTTCCGCTGAGATAACGATTGATCCCGCCAATCTGGAAGCCACCCAGGGCGGCGTTGGCGATCTTACTGTCTGCGAGGAACTTCTTGTTCTTGCCGACCGGAAGTTCGTACAGATAGCTGACGACCAGATTTTGCGGCACATCCTGGAAGCTGAGCGCCTTCTCACCCTTCAGGTTATAAGGATTTTGTACGCTGCCAGGGCCGCCGTTGAAGGCGGAGAAGGCGGGCATCTCGGAGTCGGCGTCGGTCAGAGACTTTGACCAGGTATAGGACGCCAGCAGATTGAGACCATTGTGAAAGCGGCGTTCAAGTTTTCCCGTAAGCGCCTGGTAGCTGGAGTGGCCTAAGTTCTCCGTTCCGCCGTCCGAGTAGATATCCTTGTATTGAGGGAATGGCCTGAGAGCCTGCGCGAGGTTGCCGCTGAAACCAACGTAGGGCGCCGCAATACCGGGAGTTGCCGCATAGTCGTTGCCGAGTGCCGCGCCGTAGCCAAAATACTTTGGGTTCAAATCATTAACCTGCAGCAAATTCGAGTGCAGGTACGTGCCTGTTGTCCCAATGTAGCCCAGCGTAAAAATGAGGTCGGTGGCAAGCTGTTGCTGGACTTGAGCACCCCAGTTATAGATGGCTGCGGGGCGACCCATGTAGGAAGCTTGATACTCGGAATCCAGTTGACCGCCGAGACCCTGCCCGTTGGCCTGCGCGGGATCCAGGTTAGGTGGAGCGGCAAAGGCCGGGAATGCCTGATCTAAACCCGCTACGTTGGTGCATGGATTAGCGGCGGAAGTGACCATCCCGTTGCAATATGCCTGTGAGAAAGAATTGGGTGAGCTGTAATTCGGGCTGGCTGTGAATCCTATTTGATTCGCGCCGCCGAAGTCAGCATAGTCGAGAGGTCCATAGTAGATACCAAAACCGCCACGGACGGAAGTCTTGCCATTGGAGTTGTCGGGTGAGTAAGCAAAGCCGAAGCGGGGTGCGAAGTCCTTGCGGTAGATGTCCGAGAACATGCCCGAGCCACCAATACGGCCGGCGCCGGTGCCTGCGAAGTAGAGTGCTCCTGGCAGATTTCCCGCTCCTGGATTGGGGAGCGTGGGGCTGAAATTCGAGAAGTTGCCGTGGGCTTCGTTGCGTGGCTGATCGATGTCGTAGCGGAGTCCGAAGTTAAGCAACAGGTTGTGCGTAGCTTTGAAGTCGTCCTGAACAAAGGCAGCGTAGTAGGCCTGTCCAATGCGCGGCACTCTGCTCTGAACGGAGGCAGCTGAGTTGGAGATCTGACCGAGTAGAAAGCTCGCAAAGGAGTCACCGGTCTGGGTATCGTTTGCAGTGACAGCAGTTTGAAATTGAGAGAAGTTGAAGGAGCCGGATTGCGATCCGTTGCTTTGGTTTGTGAACTGGTCTTTACGGAAATCGAGACCGAAGCTGATGGTGTGGCGTCCTTTAGAGATTGTGTAGGTGTCGGCAATCTCAAGATCATTCACTGGTTGTAGCGCGTTGTTTGCATATCCAATGCCGTTGTAACTGATACCAGCGGAGTTGGTCGAGAAGGCGAATGGCGGAATGTTTGGGCCGGAGAGACCCTGGATGCCAAGTGCCGCATCCCAGTCGGGAACAACGCCAACGGAGTTGCTGGTGTTCTCCTGATACAGGCGTGTGAGTCCGGCGACCAGGTGGTTGAACTGGTTAGTCGATACCGTGTAGTCGCTGCCGACACGCAAGTATTTGGCGAACGCATGTTGAATCTGCACGCCGCCGCCGGGACCAGGGTACGGCGGATGGCCGTTGACGATATCGTTGTCGCGATCTGTATAGGTCACAAAAAGCTTTGACTTGTCAGAGAGGTTGTGGTCGATGCGAATGGTATAGACGGTGTTGAGCAGGGGATAGCTGGTGGAGTAGGTGTAATTATTTGTAAGCTGCGCGGGGCCGCCCAGGTTAGGCAAAGGATAGTACGCCAAGGCTTTCTGCGCGACCGCGCTGAAGCGAGCCATGGGCACAATGTTACCTGGAAATGGATTTCTGCAAGGAACGGTGGCCGGTTTGCCCATGCCGCCGCCATTCGGATTGAGCACCGTTGCCGATGTCGCGGGATCGAAGATCTCGCCCAGGTAGGCCTGCTTGCCGGTGCAATCGATGTTGGTGCCATCCGGGGTCGTCGTCAACCCTGCGGAAAAATCTCCTCCATGTACGGCTGCCGTTGGGATGGTGGAGGTAGAGACGCCGCTCTCGCTCTGACGAAACTGTTCGAAGTTAAAGAAGCCAAAGGTGCGATTATGGCCGTTATAAACGTGAGGAATATCGATTGGTCCGCCCACCGATCCACCATAATCATTTTTTTTATCAAGTGCTCTTTGGTTCGCTGCGGCTACGTCGGCATTGCCGGGATTCTCTGCTATGCGAAGCTTGTTGAAGTAGTCGTTCGCATTGAGGTCTTCATTCTGGAAGATATCGAAGACGGTGCCGTGGTATTGATTGGTGCCGCTTTTGGTAGTGAAGTTTTCGACTCCTCCAGTAGTTCGACCTTCGGTCGCAGGGATGATGGAGGTCGTTACCTTGAGCTCTGTCAGCGCCTCAACGCCGGGAGCATGTTCGTCGAATGCCGAGTCGCTATCTTCGCGGCGAACATTGATCCCGTCGAGTAGCTCCTCGGTGCCGAAGTTCTGGCCGCCAGCGGTCTTGGACTGGAACGCGCCGGATGTCGATGTAGTCGAAGCCGTTCCTGGACCAACTGTACCCGGGGCCAGGAAGATAAAGCTCTCAACCGAGCGCATGGCGCTTTGGCCGGTCAGGTTGAGGGGCAAATCCACTACCTGCCGATTCGAAATAGTGTTGGAAACCTCGGAATTTTCCGTCTCAACCACCGGTGCATCTTCGTTTACAGTAACGGTGGCGCTGGTTTCACCGGTGCTCAAGCGCACCTCGGCCGGGGACACATTCCCGGTGGTGACCAGGATGCCGGTTAAGACCTGTTTACTGAATCCCGCAGCTGACACCGATACGTTATAGCGGCCTAGCTGCATTTGCGGGAAATGAAAGGTTCCAGCTGATGTCGAGATCGTCTTATAGACGGTACCGGTGTCCGCTCCCGTTGCAACGACATTGGCGTTAGGAATCAGCGCTCCAGACGCATCAAGAACAGTTCCGGCGATCGTTCCGCCACTGGTCTGTGCTGAAGCAGGAGCGAGACATAGCAGGCAAAGTGCGGCCAGGGTAAGAAGCTGAGCCCATGTGCGATTCACTGACATTCTCCAAATTACTGCTAAAGGTTCTTATCGGTCTTCACTCTCCACCTAATGGTTGAGCGGACTCTAGATCGACTGGTGGAGCTAGACGTTATAAACACGAAAGGTCCAACACATGTCAAGCTTTATAGAGGCCGTCTGTATGCGGTACACAAACCACCGTTCGGAATCGACGCACCAAGATCGTTCGTCGTGGTTCTAGCCTGAGCGGTGTCAGGTAAGACTCGTGATGTTGGTCTTTGGCGTGCTCGCCTGGTCGGTGGCGCCGACGGTGATTGTCGACATGCCTGGACGATCTGCTGGGAGTGTTCAGGAGAGAACGCCCGCGCTACTTATTGCAAGTCAGGCCCGTCTGCACGGGGGTAATTGGAGTCTCATGCTGTAAATGCCTGCATGCCGTTGGCGACTAGCGTCCTGCGGTGAGTCACTCGTACGCAGAGATCTTCGGCGCAGCCAGAGTGGCGGAACCACCGCAGCCAGCCAGATTAGCAACGCAGACAAGGAACTCACATAAGGCCGAATGACAAATGTTGTTAGCCGGTCGAGAGAACACGCTGGGACAAGCGGGTAGGTTCCGAACCGCTGTCGGCAAGAACGATCCAAGAACTATCTCCCAGTGAAGTAAGGAGCGGAGCTGGGTTTGTCGTCGCGTGGGTTTGCAGCTAAGAGGAGGAGAGCGATTGTTATCCGAGGAATTTCAGCGACCTACGGCTTACGAAGAAGTAACTTTACGAACGAGCAGCACGTCGGATGATGGTGAAGGTTCGCACATGCTCGTTGACTGAGACGAGTAAAGCTAGAGGATCCTCGATGATCTTCCTTCACGGTTAGAACTTGACCTTAAGAGAGACCTGGAACTGTCGCGCTGCACCGGCGAAGGTTGGGGAACCGAAGGTCGGATTGACAGGGCTGGTTACGCCATCGCCGTAATGCTTTGGAACGGCACCGCTGAATTCTCCAGCACCGTAGACCTGGTCTACATCCTGCACGTTGACGCGGTTCAAGACGTTCAACGCTTCGGCGCTGGCGTTCAGCTTGTAACGTTCGCTGAATGAGAAGAGGCGCTGCAGCCGGAGATCGCTGTTGTAGTACGGAGCACCCTGATAGGTGTTACGCCCGATGCTGCCAACGCGATCGTTGAAGGGGAAGCCGTCCCCGTTTATATCTGAGCCGGCAAGGATGCTGTAGGCCTGCGCGCTTTGAAAAGTATTAAGCATGGAGAACTGGAGACTGCGCAGAGGCTTTATCCAGGTTGCGGGTGACTCTGCGAGAGCCGTTAAGACGAGGCGATGGCGCACGTCGTTATCGCTAACTGATCGATCAAGCTGGGGCTGGAGGTAATCCTGGGGTTCATCCTGCAGTTGATTCTCCGTGGCTAGATCGATTGATTTTCCGTAGACATAGTTGGTCAGCAGGCTGAAGCGCTGACTGAACTCCTTGCGGAGGGTGACAGAGCCGCCATGGTAGATGGACCACCCGGACGGCGTATCAAAGAGGACAAAGCCGAAGGCCGGATCAGCGGGGGTGAACTTCTGACGTCCGTCAGAGAGGAAGCCCGCTGGAAGTCCATTGATGGTGTTCGAGTTGTTGAGATGAAGAGCATGAACATAGTGATAGCCAAGAGTGAGAAACCACTTCTTACCTAGCTCGTTTTCTATCTCCAGGTTTGCCTGTTCTGCGTAGCTGGAAGGAAATTTCCGTGAAGTGAAGCCCAAGGGGAACTGCTTCAGAATGCCGGGCGCTGGATAGATGCCGTTGTGGGTGAAATTAGAGAATGCCGCACCGGCGAGGACAGGACCAGCGGTTCCAACCATACCTGCAGGACCGAAACCGACGAGGTCCCGAGACGGATTCGCGAACTGAGGTAACAGGGGTTGATTCATCGCGGTGAAGGGCGATGCTCCGTGCCAACCGTTGACCAGGCTGCTGTATTCGAGCGAGCCGGTATAAAGGCCGAAGCTGGAGCGCAGAGCGCCCTTACCGTTGCGGAAGCCGTAGGCAAGACCAACACGCGGTTGAATGTTGCCGTAGTTCGTCGGATTTATGCGGCCAACGATCTTGAGATCGCTTGCCGAGGGAAGAAAGTCGACGTCGTAGCGCAAACCGGCGGAGAGAACGAGATTTCGTTTGACCTTCCACTGATCCTGAACGTAGAGACCTGCGAGCTTGTGCCAGAAAGCGACCTGATCTGCTGCCTGGTGGGCGGGTCCATCCGGACCGTCGTAGAAACCGTCTTCGAAGGGTAGATTGCGTTGTGGGACTTGTTGTCCGAAGTCAGCCTTGGTCTGTTGAAAGAGGAACTCGACGGCGGTGCCCGGACCGAAAGTAGTGAAAGGTCCGGCACCGAAGAAGCTTTGCGGGCTGAAGATGCCAACACCAGGCGTGAAGTAGGGCGTTTGCGCGCTAAACCAGCCGGGTTCCAACTCTGCGCCAAACTTTAGGCTGTGGTTGCCCCGCGTGTAGGCTAGGGCCTCTTTGGCCTGAAAGTGATGCTCGCTGTAGTAATCGACTCCGCCTAAGAACCCGCCGCTGTAGAGGGTGTCGGCGACGTTGATAGCAGGCTCGAAGCCAGCACCAACGGGGTTCATGTAGAAGATGCGGCGACCGAAGTTCACTGAGCTTTCAGACGTCCAATGATCACTGAATATCTGAAAGAAATTTGCATAGGCAGTCTGATCGTGAACCCGGTTGTCGCGATAGCTAGAGGGTAGGCCTTGTCCGGGTGACGCGGCAGGCGTGTTGCCATTATGGACATTGGCAAAGAGGTAGCCGACAGATAACGTGCTGCGTTCATTCATAACCTCCGTGACCTTGCCGAAGGCGTTGTTGTAGTCATTGATTTGAAGGATAGAGCCGAGGTTCTCCGTCGAAAGGCCGAGACCCGTTTTGATTTGATTGATGCTTGGAGTGCCGGGCCCGAGGCAGCCTGCGGCGTCGATGCACTTTAGTATGAAGCGGGAATAAATCGGGGATTGGGCACGACGCTGGCCTTCGTAACCCAGGAAGAAAAAAGCTTTGTCCTTCCGCAGCGGCCCGCCGATGGTGGCGCCGAACTGGTTGAAGCGGAGCGTGTCGAAGCCAGGGGCCGAGAGGAGATTGGTGGCGTCTGCGGCGTTGTTACGGATGTATTCGTAAACCGAACCGTGCAGATCGTTTGTTCCGGATTTGGTTATGGTGTTGACGGCTGCACCCAGGCTGAGACCGGCGCCGGCCGCATCCGGACCGTCGACAACACGAAACTCCTGAACCCAGTCGAGCGACGGGCTGACGCGTTGAACGCCGGAGACCATGGTGGTGTAATCCACTCCATCAAGGCCATAGAAGACGCTGTGCGTCTCACGCAGACCAGCAAAACTGACTTCGAGGACTGTCTCTTGAAAAGCCGATTGAGCGCCTGAACTCGAGTTGCGACCGACGGTTGCGGTTGGGGTAAGAAGAACGAAGTCGATGAAGTCGCGATCGGATATAGGAAGGTCCGAGATTTGTTTAGGCTCGATGACCTGGCTACCCTCGATTCGCTCTTTATCGACACCCTGCACGATGTCGGAGACTTCAACCTGCTCGGTGTTGGTGCGGATGCGGAGAGATACCTGAAGGTCAGCAATTTGACCAAGGGTCAAGACCAGCGGGGCCTGGTACGAGGCAAATAATTCCGCGTCGACAGTGATGATGTACTGGCCAGCGGAGAGGCCGGGCATGGAGACCACTCCGTGCTGGTCTGAAGTTTCGTTGCGGATCACTCCGGTGTCGACGTTGCGGGTGGCGACCTTCGCCGAAGACACGACGCTTCCTTGTGGGTCAGCGACGGTGACCCTCAGGGTTGCGAACTGCTGTGCAGGAGCCGCTGCCAGGAAGACAAGCAAGGCAGCGCAGACTGAGAGAACCTTATGCGTAAATTCGCTGAGAAGGTGAGCACTTAGGAGCTTTGCAGAGCGGAGACGAAAGGCAGAGATGAAAGCAGACGGCAAGGTCATACACGTTCCTTTGAATACTTGGATAAAGAAATTAGAGGTTACTTCGCAGGCCTGAAGTATGCGGAACACCTACGTAAAGCGCCTCAGCCGATGGGATGATGTGAACTCCATCTGTCGATGGATACTTTAGGTTTGTAACGAACAGATTGTTCTCTAGCGCTATGAAGTGCTGTTGCACTAAATAACTGCGGCCGCTTCCACTAAGTTGTGGAAACGGCAAGATTAATAGTTAATTACCGGTCTATTCCTTTCGCGCTGAGAAGGAGATGTATCAGTGCTTAATAGATACGGCCGCAGAAAAGATGTGCTGTTTTCCGCAGCCTTTTGCTAACTCGCTGCAGACTCGCGATAGCCCTGCTTCGCGAGGTGTTTGCCCATCGCTTGATACATCTCTGGCTCACGAGGCTGGAAAGTGGCGAGACCATCAACGTAGCGGTTGTACATGCAGAAGGCAGCGGCAATCAGGACGGTGTCGTGGATCTCAAGCTCAGTTGCACCCTCGGTCCGGGCCGCTGCAATCTGGGCAGAACTGACGGACTTGGGATCACCCTGCACGTGTGCAGCGATGGCCAATAACGCTTTCAGCTTTTCCGAGATGTCGGCAGTCGCGGGGTTGGAGCAGACTGAGGCTACCAACTCCGGACTCCCACCGCTGTGACTGGCGGCTGCGGCTCCGTGGCTGGTTTTGCAGAAGAAGCAATTGTTGCGCGTGGAGACGTAGCTTGCAATCAGTTCGCGATCGCGTGAGCTTAGACTCGCATCCGGGCCTGGTTCGAAGAGCAGGATATGAGCGAGGTCGCGCATAGGCTTTGCAGTCTCTGGGCGGAAAGCAAATGCTGACGCGATGCCGGGAAGGTGGTTTGGAAGATCGATGTGCGGCATGTTATCGGCTCACCAGTTCCGCGGGTTGAGGTGCAGCGAAATTGGTTAGATTGGCTGCTACATAACCGTCTCGCGCGACCATTCTGCCGCGTTCGCGATAGAGCGCCGGATCCTGCGGTTGGAAGGTGGCGAGGCCATCGACGTAGCGGTTGTACATGCAGAATGCTGCCGCAATGAGGACGGTGTCATGAATCTCAAGGTCCGTTGCGCCTTGAGTGCGCGCGGCCTGAACATCTTCAGTAGTGACGTTCTTGCCGTCTTGCTGCACCTTGCCGGCGATGTTAAGAAGCGTCTTCATCTTGGGCGAGACAGATGCGGAGTGGAAGTCCTGCTTCACGTCGCTCACCAGATCTTCGTTGCCATCGAGATGGGCGGCTGCGATCGCGCCGTGTATAGATTGACAGTAGTGGCAGTCATTCTGTGATGAGACGTAGGTCGCGATGAGTTCGCGCTCGCCCTGAGTGAGTGAATTTGGGTGGCGTAATAACACTTCCACGAGTTCGTTCAGTGGCTTCGATGTCTCTGGACGGAATGCCATGGGGCCACGGATTCCGGGCAGGTTGGGCAGATCGATGTGGGGCATGATGTCTCCTTTGGGTGGATGGATCGGAAGAGCTTCTAAAGGGATGCTGCTGCATTAAGCAGAATCGTGTCGGGTGCTGGTGAAGTTGTTGGATAGCGCGGTAGTAGAAATTGAAGTAATGCCGCGGCAAAGAGAGGCACCGAGAGCAGAAGGACGGTGGAGGCGAGATACGCTCCAGTGTGGTCAAATGCGCGTCCCATAAGCACCGGACCAGCGGCAGCTCCTACTGCGTAGGCGGTCCAACTAAGACCGTACAGTGTTGAAAATCGAGTTTTGCCAAAGTACTTTGCGATGAGGTAAGGCACGACGTCCGCTTCGCTTCCAGCGCCGAAGCCGATGAGAGATGCGGCCAGGATTCCCATCGCAGCTGACGTTGCATAGGCCAGGGTGACAATGCCCATGCCCGCGATCAGAAGGACGGCTAGCGAGACTAAGGGTGCAAAGATGCGGTCTAGGAGATGGCCAGTGATGAGCCGACCGACGATGCCCGATAAGCCGAGCATGGACAGAGCGAGCGCGGCAGTGGCTGGCGTCACAGAACGTCCAACGAGAAGGGCCGCAAGATGCGCAATGGCACCATTGAGGCCAAACGCGGACAGTAGCACGGGCATCGCAATCAACCAGAAAGCACTTGTCTTCAGTACCCCGACAACGCCGATTTGTTCTTGGGTGACAGGGGGCAGGATTTCAGCGATGGGATTGTTGCGAACCAAGAGAGCCGTAAGGGGGAGACCGAGTAAAGCGATCGCTCCGAGAACCACATATGCGCTACGCCAGCCTTGTGTGGCGATGACATGCTGGGCTAGCAATGGCAGGAGGATAGAGCCGGTTCCACTGCCTGCAAGTACCAGGGCAAGAGCCAGGCCGCGACGCCGGTCGAACCATGTAAGGACGGCGCGCGAGTAGGCCAGCTGGGCTGTCCCGTTTCCAACGATGCCGAGCAACATATAGGTGGCATAGAAGTGAATGATGTTTCCCTTGAGGAAGGCGAGAGACGCGACGGCGAAGGCAAAGATAACGATGCACGGCAGGATGATCCGGCGTGGCGGCAGGCGATCCAGGAGTGTGCCGAGAAACGGAGAGCACGCCGCAACCGTGAGCGCGGCGATGGCAAAGCCACGGGAGATTGCTTCGCGTTTCCATCCGAAAGCAAGTTGTAATGGAGAGAGAAAAAGGCTGAAGGTGTACGGCACAATGGCTGCAAAGCTGACCATGACACCAACGAACGCGGCTGCGGTGACATGCCAGCCGGTGTAACTTGAAGAGCTCTCGTTCGGTTTGTCGATGGGCATGTGTATTGATCACAGAGGGAAAGCGTGCAGGACAGAAGTGTCTATCACTCGATCGTCAAAACGGGGAAAACCTGCTGTTAGTGACAGGGCGATCGTACGTGGTGCATCGAGGATTGCACTCGGAACAAGTGTTGGTTTTGATCTCATGCTTTTGATGGAGCTGTGGCTTACACCCCGCTATTGATATTCGGTTTTGTTGAATAAAACATTGGGAGCACACCTCTCGAGCACGATACGAGATAGTAGACGGACACCTATCCACCTTTAGGACGATGCGGGCCCCGTAGCTCCCGCTTAAGATGAGGCTCACTTCTTCAATCCCCATTTGAGGTCTCGTCCATGCCAGATCTAATCAATCCACGCCGCCCAAAACGAGGCACCTACATTCCCAAGCCTGAAACCCTGGCACTCCTGCGGGTTTCTGGCAATTTGATCAACGGGCTCGGCGAGCAGCAGCCCCGCAGGCCATCGCCCTTCTTCTGGCACTCGCCGGACCTTCATCCATACGGCGATTTACAGATGGTTGCGCGCCAGAGTTCACGTGCTTGTCCTGAATCTGAGCCAGCCTTCATGGCCGCTTACAGTTACCCGGAACTTGTTCCCGTTGCCGACACTCGCATAGCCGCTTCTGCCGAGTCATTTTCAGCTGAGATGACCACCTTCGCGATGGCTCATGAAGCAGATGCGGTTGGCATCACAGCAATGGATCCCCTGTATGTCTTTGAAGGCCACTTGATCGATGAGCCCTGGGTAATCGTCCTTGCGCTTGCGCACAACTATGAGCGTTTGAAGGAGGTCCCATCCGACGAGACGAACGGGATCGGAGTGGTGGACATTGGCGACCAGTATGCGAAGGGCACGCGATCTTCTTACGCAATTTCCAACTGGATACGCTCGCAGGGATACACCGCAAACCCCTACCCAGGGCCATCGGCAAGCGCGCTGGTCCTTATACCGCCGGCGATTGCTGCCGGACTCGGGGAACTCGGCAAGCACGGCTCCATGATCAGTCCGCAGTTTGGATCAGGTGTGCGCCTGGCGGGTGTGACCACGAACATGCCGCTGGTTGCGACGAATCCAGTTCGCTTCGGCGCGGATGATTTTTGTTCTACCTGCCAGGTGTGTACCCGTGCATGCCCGCCCGAGGCGATCACCGAGAAGAAGCAAATAGTGCGCGGTGTCGAGCGGTGGTATGTTGACTTCGACAAATGCATTCCTTACTTTGCGGAGACTGCTTCCTGCGGGATCTGCATTGCGGAATGTCCATGGACACGTCCGGATGTGCGGCCCAAATTGCTTGCGACTATGGCTCGCAGAATGAACGAAGAAGCCAAACGAAATGATGTTTCTACATCTGAAGGCCGACTCCGGCTCAGTCCAGTTTAGAGGGCGGTTGGGCGATGGAGCGTAGCTCAGTCTGCGCCCGCCGCCAGGTCTTGAGATTTTCAGAGCGCGCGGACAAAGCGTCCTTAGTTGCCGCTTTGAGAGAACCGTTATTTCATTCAGCACAGGGGCTATGTACTTACACGATGCGGGATACTCATGGAAATACATAGCTGCCAACCTGGTGGGTGCAGCGTATGTTTGAGAGCTAGAGGTTCTCAGGATGGGATCGCTCGTCTCAGTAAACGTGGGGCTTCCACGCGATATAACGTGGGAAGGCAAAGTTGTCCGAACGGCCGTCTGGAAGCGATCCGTCATGGGTCGCGTCACTGCTCGACGGGTGAACCTGGATGGAGACGGGCAAGGAGACCTCGCTGGTCATGGGGGTGAGCACCGCGCTGTGATGGTCTACCAAGTTGACTCCTACCGATACTGGGAAGAGTACCTGCAGCGGACCGACTTCGAACATGGACAGTTCGGCGAGAATTTCACTGTTGATGGTTTGGCTGATGTTGAAGTCTGCATCGGAGATCGCTACCGCATTGGAACAGCCCTGTTTGAAGTGACGCAGCCACGGGTAACTTGCTATCGGGTAGGGATCAGGATGAATAATCCGCAGATGCCTGCCTTGCTCGTCTCGCACCAGAGACCGGGTTTTTACTTCCGTGTCCTTGAGGAAGGAGAGGTCGGCGCAGGAGACGAGATTGTCAAGGTTGCCGATGGACCGGAGCGGGTCACAATAGCCAAGATCGATGCTCTGCTCTACCTTCCTGGTCATCCCCGAGACCAGTTGGAGGCTGCAGTGCGAATCCCAGCTTTGAGCGAGGGGTGGAAGGGATCGTTGAGAGCTTTGCTGGCAGCCGGAGGTGAGCAGGGGAACGCTGGTCTTGCGAGCAGAACCCAAGCTACAGCCTGGAACGGCTTCCGGCCGCTATGTATTGCAGAGGTGCAGCGAGAGAGTGATCATGTGCTCTCGTTTGTATTGGAAGCAGAAGATCACAGCCCATTACCGGTTCCGCTTGCCGGCCAGTTCCTTGTCTTCAACATTCGGGTTGGGGGAGATGCTGTTCCGATCGTGAGGAGCTACTCAATGTCCGGCCCCCCAGAAGCTGGTACCTACCGTGTCAGCGTGAAACGGGAGGGTGGGCCGGGGAGTCAATACTTTCATGACAGGCTTCGGGTTGGTGACTCGCTGCAGGTAAGCGCTCCGCGTGGGAGTTTCACACTTGAGGCGAGCGAACTGCCAGTCGTTTTGCTCAGCGCAGGAATCGGAGTTACACCGGTGCTCGCCATGCTGCATAAGCTGACTGATGCTGCCGATGGCTCAGCACCGGAGATTTGGTGGTGCCATGGTGCTCACAATGGCAGGGAGCACGCTTTCGCTCGAGAAGTCCAGGAGTTGCTCAAGAGGGCCAGCCACGGCCACTCATTTGTTGTATACAGTGAGCCTGAAGACAGTGACCGTGCGGGTGTCGATTACGATGCAGTCGGTCATCTGACGCTCTCGCATCTGCAGGCGCTCGGCGTGCCTCGAAGAGCACACTTCTATCTTTGTGGACCAGCCGCATTCCTTGCTGATCTTTCTGCGGCTCTGAAGGAATGGAATGTCCCGGACTCTTACATTCACTCCGAGACCTTCGGTTCAGCCCCCTCGATAACGCCGGGCATTCGTGAAGTTACATCGAGATCCCCCCACGCGCCTTCGGCCGAAGCCGGCGCAGGTCCAGCGGTGACCTTCGCACGCAGCGGATTGACTGCTCCCTGGAACTCCCGCTACGGGAGCTTGCTGGCATTTGCAGAAGCATGCGATGTTCCAGTCAGATGGTCCTGCCGGGTTGGTGTCTGTCATACCTGCGAAACTGGAGTGATCGGTGGCGAGGCAAAGTATCAACCGCAGCCCCTCGAGCGGCCAGTAAGCGGAAGGGTTTTACTTTGCTGTGCAATCCCGATGTCGGCGATGCAGCTGGACCTCTGACACCGGGCAACGCGACGGCTCAGAGTCCGAGAGCGCTTAGTCCCGGATGATCATCGGGTCGTCTGCCCAGGGGCCAGTGGAACTTTCGCTCGGCTTCCGTGATGGCCAATTCATTGATGCTGGCGTGGCGTGTCGACATTAAGCCCTGTTCGTTAAACTCCCAGTTCTCGTTCCCGTAAGCCCGAAACCAGTTGCCTGAATCGTCGCGATACTCGTAGGCAAAGCGCACGGCGATCCGGTTTTCACGAAAGCACCAGAGCTCCTTGATCAGACGATATTCCATCTCCCGCTTCCACTTTCGAGAAAGCAGCGCAACGATCTGGTCTGTTCCGACGGCGAACTCGGCACGATTTCGCCAGCGCGACTCCGCCGAGTAGGCCAGCGAGATGCGCGCCGGGTCACGTGTGTTCCAGCCATCTTCCGCCATACGAACCTTCTGTATCGCGGTCTCTTCTGTGAATGGTGGAAAGGGTGGTCGAGGTGTCATGGGTAATTGAAATGTCATCGGTGGTCCTTTCTTGTACGAGCTGGCCTTATCGATGCTCCTGTGTGCAACGTCTGTCAGTGAGGGCTCCATGCTGACCGTCGTGTGCTGCCGCCGGAGATGGTGCCACCGCTATACTCAGCGGCGATACCTATCAGGCTCCATGGCTCTGAGTCAGGACATAAGGTTCACAGGATTGTTGTTTGGCCTGCAGGGGATTGTAGGCTGGAAGTGAGAGCTTAGAATCTGATTCCCTCAGGGCTTAGGCTTTATGACGAAAGAATCTTTTTTCTCCCATACCAATGGGTTAGCTTTCGGGTCTGCAAGCCGATACATCACGGCATTTAGCTGCTTTCCGTCAAAGTAGAAGCGAACGTAATGATAGTTGGGGAAGTCTTTGTCTTTGAAGAAGTCAGCCGAGGTGCGTGCAATAGGGTGTGGTTTTGCGCCGCCCCCACCGGAGACCAGGTAGGTCACGCCGTTCTGGAAGAAGCGTTGATAGTTGTGGATGTGACCTGCGACCACAATTATTTGTGCCTTTGAGTCATTCGCCTGCGCCTCAAGCATTACCGCCAGGGCGCGCTCATTCGGGCGCACGTCATGCGACGAGTTGCCCTCGATTGAATCAGCTACAGGCGGGTGATGCAGCGAGATTAGAACAAAGCGCGTCTGCGCGGGCAGATGCTGAAACTGGTCTAGAAGCCAAGCCTTCTGTCGGCTGCCATCCATCAGTGAGAGGTCGCTATCAAGCGCTATCAGATAGCTGTTCGCGAACTCGACGGAGTACCAGCGCCTGCCCTTCAACTCCGGGAAGGTGTTCCACCAGTTTTTTGGCTCACGTACTTCGTCCTTGTGAAGTTCATGGTTGCCAAGCGCCGGGTACACCCGCAGGTGTTCGTCACGCCACGCCGTTGTCTCACTATGAAAGACGGCGTAGTCGTCCGCATTCGAGCCGTCGTAGGGGACGTCGCCGGAGAGCATTAGAGCATCGGGATGCTCGCTGGCGATTTTAGCTACAAGCGCGCGACGAGCAAATGGATTGGTCACGCTCTCATTGCTGGGGTCGGTGAAGCGCATATCGCCATAGGCGATCAAAGACCAGTGAGCGGGAATATCTGTTTGAGAAATTGTAAAGGTGGGCCCAGGAGCAGAAAGAAGACTTTTTGTAAGTGAGTCATCGCCGGCCAAGCTCTCCTGAGCCTGCAGATTCATTTGAATGATGCCGAGGACTATCAGTGTGGCGTAAACGAATTGTTTCCTGAACATGCTGTCTCCGGTAGATCTGAAGCCTGCTCTACTTTACCGTGGAGTAAACGAGGATTGCGGCGGACTGGTCCCCGGACTGGGCCCCGGACTGGGCCCCGGACTGGGCCCCGGACTGTGGGACACCGACAAAAAGCGTGGCGATGCCGGGAACATAGAGTCCCGTCTTTGCGCCTGGCGCAGTCTTTATCGAGCCGGTGTCTGCCGGGCCTTGATTCGGCGTGATAGTGAAGGTATCCACGCTACCGCTCCCCGCGATGAGGTAGGCAGAGTTCGTTGCGGGGTTGAAGAAGAGGTCGTCTGCGCCTGCGCTGGAAAGTACGTCTGCCACCTCTTTGCCCGTCTTCGCATCGAGGACGACCAACTTTGCCGGACTGCGGCAGCCAATGAGCAGCAGACCGGACTTCTCATCGTAGGCAAGGGGCACATTATGTCCAGCCCGCTTCAAAGGCCAGTGTCCGGTAACGGTGTGGGTGCGAGCGTCAATCACTGTGACCTCGTTGCTATCAGCGACATTCACAAAGATGCGGTGTCCCTTTGCATCCATCTCAAGGGCTTCGGGATGGGTTGCCATCGGAAGGTTCGCAAGCACTTCGAGGTTTACCGCGTCGATGACAGCGACGCTTGCCGGAGCCGATACGTCACTGCCTCCGTGCCCCACGTAGAGCGTCTTCTCTGCCGGGTCATACATCATGTCGTCGGCGTCGTCTGAGAGATTCAGCGTTTTGACGAGTTTGAAGGGCGAACCCTCGTAGACGTCAAGCGCGGCAAGGCTGCCATCGGCAACGAAGAGACGCCCGGACTCCGGCACCCATGCAAGCCCGTGCGGCTTCCCTAGGTTGGGGATGGTCTCGAGCAGCTTGCCGGAGTCTTCGTCGACAACGAAGACCTTGTGCGCGCTTGACCCGGCAATAAAGAGACGCCCCGCTTTGCCATCGTAGGCGAAATGATCGAACTTGCCTGATCCGGCAGGCAGGGCGATGGTCTTCCTAAGGGTCAAGCCAGTTGTCGATTGGGGTAGGGAACGGGTCTGGGCATTACTGGTGGATGCTCCGAGACAAAGCAGTGTAAGGACGAAAAAGCCACGTATCATCATCGATGTTTCCTTCTGCGCTTTATGAGCCTGACCATGAGCTACCGACCTGCATTCAGGTTCCAGCGGATTCCACCTGAGTAGGTGGGTTTGTAGTATTCCCGCTGGGTCAGGTACTGGGGGCTGCCGTTATAGAAGCCGAAGGCCTCATTGTTCATGTTCTGGCCGGACGCGAGGGCGGTGAATCCTTTGCCGACGTAGTAGGTCGCCTGCGCATCGATCTGGGTGTGGGAGTAGAAATAGTTGTCTCCGAAAGGACCCTTCACTCCAAACGGCACAGGATTGATCCCGCTGTCCTGATATTGGTAGGCGTAGATGTTGGCGCTGTTGTGCGAGATACCGACAGAGATCAAGGCGCGCTTGGTGGCATATGCCGGGGTTATGTTCCATGAGAATGGCGCCTGGCCAATTTAGGCGGGTGTGTCCGACCTATTGGTCAGGTTGTAGTTCTTCGAAGAGGTGTAGGCGAAGTTTGCATCGATCCGGGTATTGCCCAGGTAACCGGGGAGGAACTTCAGGTGTTGCTGGTACGCCATCTCGATGCCTTGAACAAAGGCGTGATCCCCGTTTACCTCCTGCTGAATATCGTCGCCGGCATAGGTCGTTGATAAAGGCGAGCCTGTCGCAGGTACGATCGATTGCTGAATGAAAATCGGCTTTGTTATTTGTTTGTAGAAATATCCCGCCTCGAGCATGCCTGCCGAAGGCAGGTAGCGTTCGTACAGCACGTCAAAGTCGTTTGCATGTTCCGCGACAAGCGCTGTGTTTCCTACGGTCACCTGGTCGTTGCCAGAGGTACCGCCACCTACCGTTAGAACGGTATACGGAACCAACTGGTAAGGGTCCGGACGGGAGATGCCGCGCCCATAAACAGCACGGACGTCTGAAGCGTTGTCGATCGTATAGCGTAGTTGCACACTGGGCAGAGGATTGATGTATGACCCGCTGCCGTGTTGTGCGACAGGCGTTGGTGACGTACCGTCTGCTGCCGTCACTACCAGGTAACCCGTATTCTGCGTCTGCGTCGCTTCAACCCGGAGGCCGGTCTGAAGATGAAACCGGCTGGTAAACTGTACCGTGTTCATGATGTAGCCTGCCGTCACGCGCTCCTGCAGGTTGTAGTTTGCGGCGTCCGAGTTCTGGATGGTGGCGTTGGGGTCGAGCGCGAAATTGCCAGGATTCGCATTCAAGTCCGCCGTGATGGACTCGAAGCTCGTGACCTGTTGTAGGGGATAGCTGCCGCCGTAGAATTTGGGGTTAGTAAACGTTCCGAGATAGGCGGTTGCTGGCGTATTATTCAGCGAATCGTACTCTGGCGAGTACGCGTTCTGGCCTTTGTGCTCACTGCGGAACTGCGCGCCAACTTCCAGCGTAGACGCATGCGCACCGAGGTTGTAGTTCAGACCGTACGAGCCGCTGGCTTGAAGATTCAACTGCGTCGCTTGGCCTTGCGTCAGGTCGATGGTCTTCAATTTGTAGTTCGCCAGATTGACTGCGGGGTCGCCAGCCACGGTGCAGGTAAACTGAGGCCGGTAGACGCTTGCACTTGGCGCGGGATTACAGTCGCCAGTCGCGTCCGATCCCTTGAAGGACGCGCCTGGATTTCCTGCCGCTCCGCCGAAGCGAGAGTGCGATATAGCCACCTGGTACCTCAGGTACGACCGGGAAACAACGTGGTTGCCGCCAAGTGCCAGCTCTTCAATCTGCAGGTTCGGCCGTCGCACGCTCGTCGTATATTTCGAATTGTCACCGGATACGAGTTGATATGCGTACTTCTGGCCATAGTCGCGGAAATTCGAGACTAAGCCATGGGCGTAAAGGCTGGAGTCTGGGGAGACATCATAATCAAGCGCTCCCGCAAATCCATAGCGGGTCCGATCGTAGAGGTACTGCTGCACATTGATCTGATCGATCGACCGCGAGCCATCCGCGTTGAGGTCCGGAGTAGGTTCTACATCGTCGATCCCACGCTCGTTCTCGTCATAGCTATAGCCCATCTCCAAGCCAATCTTGTGACCACCGGAATCGTTTGTTGGTCCGAAACGGAAGCCGCCCAGTGCGCCAAGGGTGAACGACTGCCGCTGGTTGTCGATCGGCGTGTTTCCTGCTGTGCCTGTGACGGAAAACGTCGGCCGGTCCGAGGTCGCCTGCTTGATGCGGACGTCTACTGATCCACCGATCGCATCGCCATCCTGGTTCGCAGACAGTGTCTTATTGATGGCCACAGAACCCACGATGCCGGCCGGAATGGTATCGAGATCGACCTGGCGGACTTGAGGGTCTGGCCCCGGGATGACGACGCCATCAATGGTGGTGTTGCTGAGGCGCGGCTCAGTGCCTCGAATCTGCACGTACTGGCCTTCGCCTTCGTTACGCTGGAGCGTTACGCCCGGCAGGCGACCAAGAGCATCGGCCACATTGGCATTTGGCAGGCTCTGGATCTCGGCGTCGGTCTCCACGTTGAGAATATTCTCGGAAGTCCGCTGCTCGTTGATCGCTTCTGCATCGCCGGTGAGGTTCGCGCTCACTTCCACTTGCTGCTGACTTGAAGCGGCAGAGAGTATGGGACTGAGGGTTGCGGTCTGGCCGGCGACCACGTTGACGGTTGAAGCGAAGTCCGCAAAGCCGACGTAGGTCACCTTCACGGTGTAGTTGCCGGGAGCTATGTTTGAGATGAGGAAGTCGCCCTGGCGACTTGTTACAACAGACTTGGAGCCGGGCTGGAGAGTGATCCCAGCACCCGGCAAAACGGCGCCTGTGGCGTCCTTGACGGTACCGGTGACGGACCCGCTTCCAGTACCTTTGGGCGACTGGCTGGACGCAGAGATGGTGAAGGTTCCGCAAATCAGAAAAACGATGAGACCGATTCTGTTGAAGAGCATGAATCTCCTTGGGAGGGCAGATGGCCACCGGCCGGCAAGTTGCAGATTGCCAGTGATGCTTTGAAAGTAGGCGCGGACTTTGACAACACGTTAACGGTCGCGTGAAACGATTTTGAGGTTGGCGTCGCACGATGCAGGGAGCGTTACTCTTACCGTTGTGGACCCAACTGCCGAGGTCGCCATGCACATCCTGATCGTTGAAGATGAACCCGAAATGCTGACTATGCTCTGCGGCGGCTTGGAGGAGCAGGGGCATACGGTGACACCTGCCTGCGACGGCAACACGGGACTTTCACTTGCAACCAGCAGATCTTTCGACGTGATCGTTCTGGACGTATTGCTGCCCGGATGCAACGGCTTCGAGGTTGCACGAACGTTGCGGGCATCGAAAGATGCGGAAAGCTGCCACACCCCAATCCTGATGCTGACCGCCTGTGACGCTGAAGACCAGGTCATCGAGGGACTTGATCTGGGTGCGGACTACTACATGACCAAGCCGTTTTCATTTCGTGAGCTACTGGCGCGTCTTATGTCGCTTCAGCGGCAAAGCGTGATGGCGCGGAGTTGTCTGCGCGTCGACGACCTGGTCTTCGACCCTGAAAAGCAAAGCGTGAAGCGCGCCGGAACATCAATAGACCTCACGCGGACCGAACGCACCCTGCTGGCGTGCCTGCTTCGGTCGGTTGGTACGACGGTCTCGCGGCAGAGTCTAATGTCCCAAGTCTGGGGAGAAGGGAGTCGGGTGGGCAACAGCACACTCGATGCTTTCATGAATCTGCTTCGCAGCAAGGTCGACGCGCCTTACAAAAGGAAGTTGATCCAGACGACCCGCGGAGTCGGATATCGCATTCGTCCAGTGGCCGCATCGGAAGGGTGGCCGTTAAGACGATGAGACCGCTTCCCATTCGCGTCAGGTTAACTTTGCTGTACTTTATCTTCTTCGCGACGGCGGGTCTTCTGCTGAGTGCGGCTTCGTGGCTCGTTCTGCAACACAGCCTGGAATCGACTGCACAGCATGAGTTGGAAGAGCGGGCGGATGATGTCCAGGCCTTCTGCAATCGACAGTCGCCAGACCTATCGACGCAGGCACTGCGCGAGGCTCTAATGCGAGAGTACAGCAGCCAGGATGAAGGAAAGTATTTGCAGGTGATGGATGACCAGGGTACCTTCCTCTATTTCTCCGAGCGAAGATCGCTTGCCCAAGAGCTCAATCCTTTGCCAAAGTCGACGCGAGCCCCTTTACCGTTCCACGACCGTACCGGTGGGCTGCAAGTCTTTCTTCGGGCTATGCCTGTACACGGCAAGGTCTACCGGGTTGCGAACGCGATGTCGATGAAGAGGTCGAATGCATTGCTGCGCTCATTTCTTATCGGCCTTCTCGTTCTCACGCCGGGCCTCCTTCTATTGGCCGCCGTCGCTGGTCACATGATCAGCCGGAAGGCGCTTGCTCCCGTTGCCGCGATCACAGCAGCAGCAAGAGAGATCAATGACATCAATCTCTCACGTAGGCTACCTGTAGCAGACACGAACGACGAGTTGAGCGATCTTTCAGCGACACTGAACCTGATGCTTGGGAGGATTGACAACGCGTTCAGCAGCGTTCGCGCATTCACCGCCAATGCTTCGCACGAGATGCGAACGCCACTTGCGCTGATCCGTACCCGCGTTGAGATTGCGCTCTGTTTTCCACGTACTGCAGAGCAATACCGAACCAGTTTGCTCGAGGTACAGGCATCGGCCGAGCACATGACTGCAACGCTCGACAGCCTGCTGCGCCTGGCCCGTGCAGATGCTGGAGTGGAGATTGTGCAGCTAAAGCCAGTAGACCTGACCGGCGTACTCTACCAGGTAAGCAACGAGTGGCAGGATACAGCGCAGCGGCTTAGATTGAGTTTCACCACGCATTTCTGCGACGCGCCCGTGTGGGCTGCGGGAGAGATAACCGCACTTAGCCGACTGCTTCATATCCTGATCGACAATGCATTTCGCTATACACCCGCACACGGAGCGGTTGACCTCAGGCTGACATCGTCTGAGGACACCGCGATTCTCTCTGTAGCAGATACTGGATCGGGCATCTCGCCAAAGGACCTGCCGCATATATTCGAGCGTTTCTATCGCTCTGAACAGACTGGCGCCGTGTCCAAAGCTTCGGAACGAAAGACGGGCGCGGGTCTCGGGCTCTCTTTGGCCCAGTGGATCGCGGAACAGCATAACGCGAGGTTGATTGTTGAAAGTCAGCCTGAACGAGGCTCTACCTTCTCGTTTGTGATTCGAAAGATGCAATGCGTTCGTTCCAATGATGAACTCTCCGCGACCATGCCGATTGCCGCGTCTTTCGGGGATTGATTTTGCCTTGAGATCCCGATCGGAACACCTTACCGGGCGCAATCCTTATTATTGGCAAGCGCTGTCTCTGCGGGGGCTGTTGCAGCCACGAGAGTATAAGCCGCCGAGGGGGTATAGGCGGCGCGGCGACAATCCATGAGATCGTGGCGAATTACGGTGACTCTTGAGCATGCCGCCCGGAACGCGCACCGACTTTGAAGTCTAATCTGTATCTCAAAATTCCTTAACACTCTTTTCTCTATCCGCTAATGCCAGTATCCCCACCCAGGGATGTACACACATGGTGGAGGTAATACCTTGAAAACTGTGTTGTACAACTCTCTTGCACTCGCAATGGCAGCTGTCTCTCTTACTGGAATCACGGCCCTTGCCGAAGAAGGCGACCGTCACGAAGCAAAGGTCAAGCACGTTCTTCTTCTCAGCGTCGATGGCATGCACGCTGTCGACTTCAAGAACTGCGCCGAAGGCCTCGCAAGCGTGAACGGTGGCGACCCCTACTGCCCCAACATCGCCGCCCTCAGCCAGACCGGCACCAACTACGTCGCCGCCAGTACTTCCAAGCCTTCTGACTCATTTCCCGGCCTGATGTCTATCGTGTCCGGAGCAAGTCCGCGCACCATGGGCGTCTACTACGATGTCGCCTACGACCGTTCGCTCTCTGCCCCTGCGCTCACAACTGGAAACGGTGTCGCCGCAGGTCCCTGCAGCCCGTACGGCACTCCGACCGGCACCACAACCGAGTACGAAGAAGGCATTGACATAGATCAGACCAAGCTCAACGGCGGAGCTCCTGGTGCGAGCCTTACCGATGGCGGCTTCAGGTCGATCGAATCCAAGCGTCTTCCCCGGGACCCTGCCGATGGCTGCGCACCCGTCTACCCCTGGAACTTCGTCCGGACCAACACCGTCTTCGCTGTTATCCACGACGCTGGCGGATACACAGCCTGGTCTGATAAGCACCCCGCCTACAGTTCCGTCCAAGGTCCGGGCGGCACGCTCGATGATTTCTACTCGCCTGAGATCAATTCCACAGTCATTCCACTGCCAGGCTATAAGACACCATTTGGCGAGAACTGCGCCACTGTCCTCGATCCCGGATCCGACACTTCTTCCTGGACCAACAGCTTTCAGAACATCCGCTGCTACGACGAGATCAAGGTCCGCGCCATCCTCCACGAGATCAACGGTAAGGATCACCTTGGCCAGCGCAAGACCAAAGTTCCCACCATCTTCGGTATGAACTTTCAGGCGGTCAGTGTAGCGCAGAAGCTCATCGAGAAGTCGAACGGCGTCACCGGCGGCTACCTTGATGCGGAGGGCACCCCAACCCCGGCACTCCTCAAGGAGATCCAGTTCATCGATGCCTCCATCGGCGAAATGGTAGCGGAGTTGAAGGAGAAAGGTCTCTACGAGAAGACGCTGGTGGTCGTGACAGCCAAGCACGGTCAATCGCCTATCGATCCCAAGCGCTACGTCGCAGAACTCAAGACAGGTACCTCACCGGCAACGCTTCTCAGCTCTGCCGGATTGATCCCTTTCTCTGAATCCACCCTCAACCCCACCGGCATCGGTCCAACTGAAGATGACATCTCGCAGATCTGGCTCAACAACACGGGCGAGACGGCGCAGGCGGTGACCATACTTGAGGACAACCTTAACCAGGCTGGCATTTCGCAGATCTTTTACGGCAATGCGCTGTCTATCAACTACAACACGCCCGGTCTTGGCGACGGTCTCGACCCTCGTACACCGGACATCATCGTGCAGCCTAATGTCGGCGTAACTTACAGCGGCAGTTCGAAGAAGCAGGCTGAGCACGGCGGCTTCTCTCATGATGACACCAACGTGATCCTTCTGGTCTCGAACCCGAGGATCGCAAAGAAGACCGTTCATGCCGCTGTAGAGACCATGCAGGTGGCACCGACCATCCTCAAAGAACTTGGCCTTGATCCGGCGACTCTTGATGGTGTCCGCAAGGAGGGTACCGCTGTGCTGCCAGATATCACCTTTAAGAACTACGACTACTAATCCGAATTCGAACCTGCTTGATCTCAAGAGCGGACGCTTACCGGCTTCCGCTCTTTTGCTTCTCACATATGAGACCTACCCACTCAGATCGACTGCGCTTGGCTAAGAGCATTGAACGCTCGCCATTCGTTGTAGATGTTTTACGCTTGCTTGCGGGGCTCGAACCAGATGTGCGGAAACAAATACTTCTTATAAAAGCTGGCGGGCTATAGAGCGCGGTGTTCTCACTAAGGAACTCTTGCTTCGTCAGTGATTTGGGATCGTGCAGAGCGCCAGTTCAAAGGCGATGCTTCATAGAGTCAGCCGAGTATTTGGACGGTTAGCGTGACGTCGTTCGGGCTTATATCGCGATGGAAATTTGGCGCGATGCTGGCATGCAATCCATCGGGTGGAGTACGCAGGCGACGCGACACCTGGACCTCGATATGGAAGAAGCGACCTGGTTGCTCAAAATAGAGACATCGGAGTTTGGGAAGCTGAAAGTTTCGTTTGAATCCAATCCAGGATTGCTCCGTCCTTCATCGCATCATTACGATAAGCAGCCTCGCTTGGGTAAAAGAGGTAGAGCGCGGTTGAGGGAAGTGCGCTCTTCATCTTTTGAGCAGCTTGAGGAGGTGTGGAGGGGTTGATGCTCGTCTGCTGCAAGCGAAGGGTACGCCCGTACAGCTTCGGCAGAATTACTGCGGTGTCTAAGGGTGCGATGGCATTTATAAACTTCGGCATGAGCAGGTCCGAACGCTTTGCTTCATCGACGATAGGAGATGACGCGAACCAGACTGGCCAGTCCCCCCATGGGTCAATGACGTCTACCGCGAGAAGGCGAGGATCTACACTGGCGGCCAGCAGGGCTATTGTTCCACCCGAGCCTTGACCAAAGATGCCGGTGCGCGTGGCGTCGAGATCCTGACGCGTACCGAGGTAATCGAGCATGAGCTGAATATCGTGAACAGTCTCGCTGAGGGCCTCCGGAAGTTCCGTAAGGAACGTCTCCTTCCAAGGCCGATCATGGTAACGGTCGCCGGTGAGTGCCGATGTGAAGCCTACTGCGGCGAATCCATGCTGCGTGATGGTTCGGCACCAGGCATCGCTCTTGAAGCGGTTGGTGTCATCTGGCCAGCTGTAGAGGAAAAGAACGACTGGCGGCTTCTTTACATTCTCAGGTCGGACGATATAAACATCGATCGGATCGCCGGGGCGCCATGAGACTTGAAGCAACTCACGCGTAAATCCAACCTGCGATTGAATGCCGCCTTCTGCGGGCTGGGCAGGCGCGAATTGTCGACGGTCAACGGTCAGCTTGTTCCACTCTTCTTTTGCGGGAACGAGCTGAGAATGAACAAAGGTCGTGGAGATAAAGAGAAGAATTAGAAGAAGATTTTTCATAGCTATAGAAACAAGTGCGGACAGTCCAATGATGGACTGTCCGCATGATTGTTTGATGAAAGCGAGTTTAGTAGTGGACTGGTGAAGTCTCGATTGTGTTGACCGGTGTCGCCCCTGGAGCGGTGTAGACAATTGTGCCGCCTACGTCGCCGCCACGTTCGTTTAGTCCGCCGATGGTGCGGCCGACAAGGCTGCGGCTGCCGCAGGTGACCTTGCCCGGGATGGTTCCGTTGTTTGCGCCACTGGCGACGATACCGTAGCTTGGGGCAGCGGTGGAGGTGCTCGTGATGGTGAAGTGCTCACGATAGACAGAAAGACCCGGCTCGTCTTTGCTGGCAGTTACACCGCAGGAAGCGAGATAGGGAACAAAGTCGGGCAGGGTGTGGTCTGCAACGTAGCCTGCCTTGGTGACAAGTGCCTGCGCGTTGGTAGGGTTGGTGCCTGTGGTGTCGGTGATCACACGGTATTCGGACCATGCTTTGTATGTGCCTTGACGAAGGTTGTAGAACGTGGTGCCAGGAGCGACAGGAGCGCAGGAGAAGGATGGGCTGGTCGCGGATCCGCAAAGCGGAAGAACGCCGGTGTAATTGATAGTGGACGAGTTCTGAAGCGGATCAACGCCATCGAGCTCGAGATACTTGACCTGCACGGCATTGCTGGTGCTGTTGACAATGTTCCCGCCGTCAGCAGCGTTCTTCGCATTGAGAGCTTCGAAGGAGAAGAAGACATAGCCGATACCGTCTTCCTGATTGTTCACACCTTTGACTACATCGCCGGTACCAATGGCGCGCTGGCGCTTGCCACCGCCGGTTTTGCAGTTCAGGTTGAGAGGGTTGTAGGTCTGGTTAGCCGGGGGCGTCTGGCCGTTGAGTACGCCCTCTTCCTGCGAAGTGCTCCAGGGAGATGTTGTGCGGAAGACGCTGAACTCCGTTGTGTTCATGGTGCCGGAGAGCGCTTCGCGAAGGAAGGGATAAGCGGGTATCGAAGACGAACCGCTTACAAGACTGGCATCGCATTCGTTGCCGCTGAAGAGCTTCAAGGCATTTGGAGTTGAGATGGTGGTGGCCTTGCTCAAACCGCTCGCATCGGTGCTGTTCGCGATGAAGACAATAGGAGCAGCGCCGACGGGAATCGTGAGAAACGCAGGAACGGCCGAGCCGGAGAATGGGTCTTTTCCGGCAAAAGAATCCGTGCTGAAGGAAAGGTCAAAGTTGACGGGAGTCGCCTTCGAACCAAGCGTGACCTGACCCATGATGGGTGTGGTTGCAACTAAGCCGGTGGGCCCACTGCCGTAGCCGAGGCCTGTGTAGTTCGTTGAATCCAGAGCGGCAAGCGACCGGCGAGTCGCGAACAGAGCGTCTTCGGGACGGATGTCGGTATTGGCAGCGGTAAAGGCTTTGGTCGCGATTGCGTTGTAAACACCCGTTTCCAGGGCAGTGTCGTTTGATCCGTCGTCCCAGACGAACAGGTTTGTCGTGGCGCTTACAGGAAGGGTGTTGAGAGCATTGAGACCAAGCTTTGCGCGTGGAACTGCGCTGAAGGCCCGGACACCTACGGTCGAGTCAACCGTCAGGAAGGCCCAGACGTCCCCGGTGATATCGCTCCAGACCACCCAGAGGTTGCCATACTCGTTAGCAACAGTCGTGGTTCCCTTGGTTCGGCTGTCGCTGACCCAGGCATTGTTACCGCCCTTGAGGGTGAAGTGCTTGGCTGTACCTTCTGCCTTTGCGAGCTGATAAGCGGCTTCAGCAAAAACGCCGTACTGAGCGGAAGATCCTACGGTGAGGACCTTGATCTGGTAGGAAGAGGGAGCCGCATGGGCGACACCTGTGAAAAGGGCCGAGCCAGCGAGCAAGCACGGAAGGGCAAGCAGCTTTGAAAGCTTCATATTACGGACTCCTGGTAGATCCGGGTTAGGTCTTGCAAGATCGAATCGGTAATTGGCTCGCCTCTAAGAAGCGATCCGCAGGGTGATAGCGAAGGAGCACTCAAACCTAGTCTCAGAGGAATCCGATGACAGCAGCCCAGGTTGTAAACCCAGCTGTCCGGCCCGGCAACTCATGTCCTGAGCCTATGCAGAGGAGCAATCCACTAACGTCGCGATCATGCGTCAAGCTAAAGATGCTTCGAATGAATGTTCAATGAAAGTAGGATCAATTCGGTATTAGCTAAGTATTAGTAACTTTATCTAAGCCGTGAGCAAGGTGTAGCTATTTGTATTGGGCAATAAATCAAAGCTGTTATTCGCGAGTAATTGGGTGGAGTTTAAAGTGGCTGGACCGCGCATCTCCACAGCAAGCTACGAATGCGCCGAGTTACCGCGTAGTCACCTTACTCAGACCTCTTGCTGATTTACTGATATGAGGCCTTCAGCCGAAGGGCGAAGCGAAATTGTAATGCCTCTGTTATCAAAGGACGCATTAGCGCTTGATACGTTTGCGTTCGAACACCACATAAGTGCCGTTGCAAAAAGCGAGATCCATGGGTTGCCCTTGGTGGCCCGATGCCGCAGCAATGATGCAGCAATCTATCTTAGACGGATTGCGCTTCAGATAAGGCAGATGGATCCGGAAGACAAAATACTGGGATGCGTATTGCACGACCTGGCGCTCTCAGTTGCTGTCTCGAAACAAGCGTTTAGTGCTGAGGTGCAGTAGAACACTGATCACCGTAGAACTAGGTTCTATCGAGCAAGCCAGGGTCGCGCAAATCGGCGCAGGCAGACAACAGGACTAGAAGACACCAGGATGAAGGCAACGATGTTGAAGCTAGTACAGACTTGGGTGATTGTATTGCTGCTGGGGAGCGCGGCGGTGCTGCATGGGCAGACCGCCCGCTTCAGCGGTAAAGTGACTGACGCACAGGATGCGACGATTGCTGGCGCGTCGGTGCAGGTAGTCAATCTCGACACTGAAAGCAAGCTGACCGCACAGACCGGTGAAAGTGGCCAGTACACCGTGCCTTATCTGACGGCTGGTCATTACAGGATCGATGTAAGCGCAACGGGTTTTAGTAGCGTTACCAGCGCAACAATCGCCATTGGCGTGGGTCAGGCGTATGTGTACGACGTAAAGCTGGGCTTGACGCAGGTAGACACTTCGATCGAAGTCGCGACGAGCAGCGTGGCGTCTGTCGAACTGCAGAACGCGGAGGTAAGCGGAACTATCACGGGCAAGGAAGTCACTGCGATTGGCTTAAATGGCCGTAACTTTGTTCAGTTTATCGATCTTGTTCCTGGCGTAAGCAATCAGACGCAACAGGATGAAGCGAAGGTAGGCCAGGCGGGAAGCGTTGCCTATAGCGTGAACGGTGGTCGTACCGAATACAACAGCTTCTCGGTCGATGGTTCAGAGACGCTAAACACCGGCGTCAATAAGGACCACAGCACATTGATTGTCACACCGAGCATTGACGCGATCCAAGAGATCAAGGTGCTCACGTCGAATTACGGCGCGGAGTATCCAAGCAACGGCAATGGAACGACGATCGTGACCACAAAATCAGGGACGGATCAGTATCACGGAATCGTTTACGAGTTTTTGCGCAACGAGGCACTCAATGCGAAGGGCTACTTCGATGTGACAAAGTCGGCTCCACTCTATCGGCGAAATGATTTCGGCGGAACGATTGGCGGCCCTCTTTCCATTCCGAAGCTCTACAACGCAAAAGGTAAGACATTCTTTTTCTTTTCAGAGGAGGCACGGCTTGAGAAGACTCCTACGGCATACCGTCAGGCAGTGCCTTCGCTCGCGGAGCGAAACGACGACTTCAGCGATGTGTGCCCGCCGGGTAATTACTCACAGTTTGGGCAGCCGGTCTTTAATCTTAATCGCAGTCAATATCCGGACTGTCCAATTCGCAACGGCGGAACAGCGTTTCTGGCGGGTAGATCGATCAACCGCAACGCCCAGGCTATTCTCGATACGGGTGTGATCCCATACCCAAATTCAAACACCGGCTGCAACTCCACGATTGGTTCCTGCTATAACGTGGATGTCTCTCTGCCCACGTATTGGCGCGAAGAGCTATTTCGTATCGATCACACCATAACCCCGCGATTGCAGGGCAGCTTCCGCTACATTCATGACGAGTGGGACGAGACGTCGCCTATTCCACCATACGGCTTTGTAGAGAACAGTTTTCCGACGATCCAGTCGCGTTACTATGCACCAGGAACCGGCCTCGTTGCTCGACTGACCGCGACACTTACGCCGAATCTTCTGAACGAGTTTGTGGCAAGTTACACCCAATCGAAGATCACGCTGATGAATGTTTCCGGTCAAGGAGTAGATCTGCAAAGACCAGCGGCGCTTGATGCGCCATGCGAAGCAGATCCTTATACGACAGGAACGCAATGCCCACTGACGACCATTTTCAACAATGGCGGGGCGGGGCTTAACGGAGTAGCAAAGATCCCGGCCGTTGTAATTGCGGGCAATAATGCGGAGTTTGGTGGCGTGGGATTTGGCGTTGATCCAGGCTACATTCCGTGGATGCACAGCAACCCGGTATACAGCATTTCCGACAACGTGACGAAGATTGCTGGCCGGCACAGCATCCAGTTCGGCGCACTCTGGTCGATCTACCAACGTAATCAGGACAATACGCCTATTGGCGCAGCTACCGGCGATACACAGGGCATTGTCACCTTCAACAATGTGAAGAACGGATTTACGGGAAACTCCTTTGCTGATTTTGTTTATTGGAATGACGGCAATGTGGGAACTGGACAGGCTGTGAACCCGGCGCTTATCGGCGGCGGTGTGTTCAGTTTCCAGCAGGACAGCGGGCAAGCGCGCTACCGGCAGCGGTTTCAGAATGTCGAGCCCTACATTCAAGACGACTTCAAGGTGTCATCGCGACTTACAGTGAACGCGGGGATGCGGCTTAGCCTCTTCGGCACTTACCACACGGTTGGCAACAATGTTTACAACTGGAACGCAAAGTACTTCAACTCTGCTACCGCTGCGAGCCTTACTGTCGATCCGAACACCGGCGTGCTCGTGGATAAGAACAGTGGGAGTCCACTGGCTCTGAACCCAAACGACCCTCTGAACGGTCTTGATCCACGCGTTTTCAACGGGCTTAAGCAGTGTGGTTCCGGTGGTACGCCGGGTAGCTGCATGAGCGGACACCTGTTCAACGTTGCGCCACGCATCGGCACAGCGTGGGATGTCTTCGGCAATGGCAAGACTGCGCTTCGGGGTGGCTATGGCGTGTTCTTCGAGCACGGGACCTCAGACGAAGCGAACACCGGGTCGCTTGAAGGCAGCTCGCCGGTAGTGCTGGATATGACGGCGCTGAATCCGCTGAGCTGGAGCGCTATTGGACGCAACCAGGCCTACCCATTGAATGTAACGGCAATCCCGCTCAAGGCGATTTGGCCGTACGTCCAGCAATGGAGCGGCAGCGTGCAGCAGGCGCTGCCAGGCAACACATTGATGAGCGTCGCTTATGTGGGCAGCAAGGGCACCCACCTGACTGCGGAACGCCAATTGAACCAACTGCAGCCACTCTCTGCAGCGCAGAACCCGTTTGGTGCAGGAAGGCCACTGATCCGCAGTGGGTATAGTCCCACTGCAAGCAACCAACCATTCCAGGCAGGAGATTGCAGCAATGACGGCACAAACTTTCTGCTGCTGGATGGGCAACAGATTGGCCCGACTTCACCTGCCTTCGTCAACCTGGAGGCGGCTTGCTTTGGGACGACGACGAGCAACAGCAACAGTCCGAATGCCGTCGGCTTGTCGCCAGACCCCAATGCTTTGCGGCAATTTGCGCCTGGTCTGGGCGAGATCTATTCTCTCGAAAATGTTGCTAATTCTGCCTATAACGCTTTGCAGACCTCGATCCGCCACATCTCCGGAGCATCCTCGATCGGCGTGGCATATACGTATAGCCACTCATTCGACAACGCGTCTGACCGGTCCGATGCCACGTTTGTGAACTCTTACAATTTGAAGGCAAATCGAGCAAGTTCAAATTTCGACCAGCGACACCTGCTGCACGTCAGTTACACCTACCAGTTGCCGCTGGTGCAGTTCTTTGATCATGTGCTGCACTTCGCTTCGGAGGACACGGACAGGGATTCAACCGATGCCGGACATCCATTTAGGCCTACGGAGTGGTCCAGCTCGAAGATAGTCAAGAACATTCTCGGAGGATGGGAACTATCCGGTATTACAGCCTTCGAGACGGGTATCCCCTTCAGCGTAGTCAACAATGGCAGTCCGAGCGGGATCTCCACGCTTGATAACGCCGGTGTTGCGAATGGCCAGGGGATCGGGTCCTATCCGGACCGCGTCGGGAGTGCTCACACGTACATTCCGTACCACGGACCCAATGGTAAGAGCGTTGGTCCGCTGTTGCTCAATCCTGCCGCTTTTGCCGCACCGCGTGGGCTTAGCTTTGGTACCGCCGGACGCAATGCCTTGAACAATCCACGACGCACGAACTGGGATGCGGCCCTGCTCAAGAACATGCCGATATCGGAGAACGTACAGGTGCAATTTCGCGCCGAGGCGTTCAACGTTTTCAATCAAACTCAATTTCGGATCTACGATCCGCTACTTGGCAACCAGGCGCAGAACACGGTGAGTTGCTATGGCGGCGCGGCTTCCGGTTACTCGGCTGGCGGCGGCGATGGTGCTGATTGCCTCACCGGCAGTTCCTTTCTGCATCCGGTCGATGCGCATCGTCCACGAACCATTCAGTTTGGTCTAAAGCTCGCTTTCTAGAGATGATGATGATCCTCAAACGCGTACGGAACAACTCAAGAGCGCTATCCCTTGTCGCTGCATTAACGGCGCCTGGCTTACTGATAAGCTGTAGTTCAGGAACTCAGCAGCCAGGAGCGCCTTTACCTTCCGCACCCGTACCTTCGAACGCAACGGCGTATATCGGATCCCAGGCGCCAGGTAACTGGGCCTTGACCGTCGATGACACTCAAAATGTCTTCAGCTACCAGAATCTGGCTGGGAGTGCGACGGCAAGTGGTGGCATGCTGAACACCAACGGCGTGCTCGATTTCGGAAATAAGGATGGCGTGGCGCTAGGCAAGGCCGTCGAACAGCCCGGGGTCGGAGCGCTGCTGCGACCGGGTGGAGCAGCAACGTTTCCGGTGGCGATGGTGCGACAGTCCGATTGCGTGCCGATCACCGGAAAGCTTCGCTACATCTATGCCGCGCTGCCGGGGCCGGTACCACAGAACGGAAACAGCGGAGCGACGAGTACGGGGTTCGGGACCTTCGTGCTGAGCAGCAGCACCGACGGCAAAAGCCTGAGCTTTACTGACGTACACAGCTACGTGGTGACAAGTCTGCAGGGTGGTGCTGTAAGCGCCGATACCGAAGATGGTCGTGATCCGGTGCTTTTCTCGGCGACCTGCGCGAGCACCAACGGGGTTGGCAGTGTGACCGCAGATCCAACAGCCGCATTCGCGGCAGGAACCTCGGGTTCGGTTGCCTCGCCAACATTCCACTTCAACGCGGCGGGAGCAGTCTCTGAAGATCGCGCTACTAATCTCGACGGAGGTTGGATCGGCTTTGCGATGCCGACAACTGCAATCAAGCCGAGCGGAGTTGCGACAGGCACCTACCGCGGCTTCTTCTCCGAAAGCACAGACAAGATCACCGTCGAGACTGAGCCTGTTGCATTCGCCCGGGCAACGGACGGATCAACCAATCTGCTTGGCGGGGCGTTCCCGACGGACGATCTTACCCAGACGCCTGGCAGTGAGTACACCATTTCGCTTGGCTCCCCGGATGCGACCTACGGCGGAATCTTTCCGAATGCACGCTTTATCGCGGCGGACACAAACGGCCTCTGCGCGAGCGTAGCGGTGAACGATCCTACCGTGCAATCCAGCTTTGATGAGAACGGCGGAATCATCTGCACCGCCGCTGGAGTTGCCGTCGTTTCCCAGGTAAACGGCAAGTACGTCATCTATTTCACCTCGCATGACGGCACGATGTCGACCAGCAATCAGTCGTTTCTAATCCAGTTCTACCTCTACCAGCAATAAGGAGCTGTTATGCATTGCCGGGTCAATCTACCCTCACGAATCTTGAGTTGTCTTCCAACGCGGCTGCAAACGCTGAGGCGGTCAGTGGTCGCCTCCCTGGTCTGCAGCGGTCTGGTGGCGTTCCAGGTCATTGCAGCGCAGGCTCAGGACCTGACGAAATATGCTGGCAGCCCCATCAGCGTGTTCGCCAGTTCAACAACAGCGGGCAGCGACGGCAGCGATGGTATCCCGGCAACCTCCGCCGCATTTGCAGCACTGACAACAGCGACTGACGCCGCTGGCAACGTGTACTTTGCGGATGGCAGTTCCCGTGTTCGCATGGTTTATGTCGCGGCGCCGATACCTCCCCTGTTGAAGTTCGCGCTGGCCGTCAATGCCACTCTGAGCGGGCAGTATCCCACCACCGCTACTGTCGGTAACGTGTATACGATCGCAAATGTACAGAGCGCGACATGCTCCGGGGGGGACTGCGGCGACTCGGGCCAAGCGGCAGGTGCAGCTCTTGGGGTCGCGTTCGGACTTGCGTTCGACAGCGCCGGCAACCTCTACATCAGCGATGTCGGCACATCGAGCGTTCGCAAGGTCAGTGTCGCAGATGGAACGATCAGCACCGTGGCCGGCGACCCACTGCACACTTCGTCTGGGTACAACGGCGACGGCATTCCGGGCGCCGGAGCTTTTCTCAGTGCGCCAGAGTTTCTTGCGGTCGATACCGCAGGCGACGTCTTCATCGCAGACATCGGCAATAACCTCATCCGGCGCGTCGATGCCAAGACGCAAGTCATCACGACCGTTGCGGGGAACAACACGATGCCGGGCGTATATTGCTCCGACAACGTCTGCGGAGAGGGAGGCCCTGCTACTGCGGCCATTCTGGGCGCCGCAAATGGCGTGGCAGTAAACGCCGCGGGGGACATCTTCACAGCAGAATCGAACATAAATGTGATTCGCAGGGTGGACCATGCGAGCGGCAACATCTCCACGATAGCCGGCCAACTCGGGGTCGCGTGCGCGGATGCAAGCTGCGGCGGAGAGGGTGTGGCAGCGACCTCTGCAACGCTCAACTATCCGTTCTCTGTGCATCTCGACGCAAGTGGCGCGCCGATTATCACCGATCAATTAGACAACGCGATCCGCGGGGTACTGGCAGACGGTACGATCCGAACGCTGGCCGGGACGCTCTCGCAGAATGGTGGTCTGGGTCCACTCACCGGGTTGGCTTCGGCAGCAATGTTCAACTTTCCTGAAGACGCAACGGTAGATGTTTTGGGGAACCTTTACATTGCAGATGTTAACAACAACCTGCTTTGGAAGGTGAACGCACCGAGGTCTCTAACCGCACAAACGATTACCTTCAACCAGATTCCAGGCGCTACCTATGGGGCTCTGCCGTTCGACCTGACCCAGTACGCAAGTGCTAGTTCTGGACTGGCGGTCACCTTCACCTGCGCTGGACCGGCAACGTGCTCAGGTACCGATGGAGCTACGTTGACGATCACTGGAGCGGGCAGCGTTACTGTTACCGCAAGCCAGGCTGGAGATGCGACTCATTCGCCTGCCAGGCCAGTCACAAGTGCTTTTTCGATCGCGACGGCTGCACTCACCGTCAAGGCTGACAACATCTCCTTTGCATACAAGAGCGCGGCACATCTGCCGACGCTGACCTACACCTACGCCGGCCTGGTGAATGGCGACGCAGCCTCTGTCATAACAGGAGCACCGCTGCTTTCCACCACAGCCACGGCAACATCCATGGTGGGTGAATACCCCATCACAACAGGTCTGGGAACGCTCGCAGCGACCAACTATCGCTTCACGCCACAGAACGGGATTCTGACCATATCCGGAGGTGTCGCGCAGACTATCACCTTCAACGCGCTGCCGAATGTGACTTACGGAGCGGCAACCTTCAACTTATCCGCGGCCTCGACGTCGGGTGAAGCTGTTACCTATACGGCGATTGGCCCCGCTCAGTTGTTAGGTTCCGCGCTGACGGTCACTGGTGCCGGCACCGTGACCGTCACAGCGAACCAGGCCGGAGATGCTGACTATGGTCCGGCGCCCGCAGTGACGCAGTCGTTCCAGGTTGCTCCGGCGATGCTGACGATTGTGGCGCAGCCAGCGACTCGCGGCTACAACGCCGCTAACCCCGCATTTATGTATTTGGCGACTGGGTTTGTTAGCGCGGATTCGGCTGCGGTGCTCTCGGGCGCACCGGCCTACACAAGTACTGCAACGGCTACTTCGGCGCCTGGCACTTATCCTCTTACTATTTCAAAGGGGACGCTGTTCGCGTCTAACTACACATTTACTTTCGTCAACTCCACGTTGACGGTGGTGAAGGCAAAGCAAACGATCACCTTTCCTGCGATAACAAGCCTGACCTTCGGTAATTCCGTTACGTTGACAGCCAGCGCGGACTCCGGATTAGCCGTAACGTACTCCGCAACCGCGCCAGGCGTAGTGGCTGGCAATGTGCTCGTTGTGCCTGCACCGGGATCCATCATGGTGACGGCCACACAGGCAGGAAACAATCTTTATGAGGCAGCTACGCCGGTTGTTCAAACCTATGTCAGCTTGAAAGCAAGCGTCTCGGTCAACGCCATGAACTTCACCATTCCATTCGGTGGCACGTTACCGGTATTCACGTATCAGATCGGCGTACCCGGCTTTGTCTTACCGACAAGCGAATACTCCGGTATGCCCAGCCTGACAACAGAAGCCGCAGCAGGTTCTGCCCCTGGACAGTACGCGATCGTGATTACCCAAGGGACGCTGGTGTCGAGCTTCTACGACTTCACATTCGTAAACGGCACACTGACTATCCTGCAACCTTCCAGCTTTATTCTCACGGCGACGCCACCGTCGGTCGTCATTCCTGCAGGACAAGCGAGGCAGGTGACAATCCTGCTTACGCCTGTCAACAACTTTATTGGCTCGGTCGTTATTGGGTGCAGCGGTCTACCTGTTGGGGTGACGTGCACCTCGAGTCCGAACACGCTGACGACTGTCCAGGGTGTAAGTGGTGTGGAGGCAGTATCCGGCACCTTGACTATCTCCGCAGGCGCTCCGATTGCCTCGGCCAGCAGTCGCAACGCTCCGAGCACCATTCAAGTTGCTGGATGGCTTTGGTTTCCCAGTCTTCTGTTGGGTGGCATGCTCACCTGGCAGAGAAAGCGGTTCTTGTCGAATCGACAAGCGCAACGGCTTCTCCTAACTGTCTGCCTTCTGCTCGGCGCGTCGAGTCTGGTCGCCTGCGGGACATCATCAGGCGGTTCCCAATCCGTTAAACCCGGTACCACCACCATACAAATTACAGGTGCTGGTACTTCAACCAGCGGTCCCGCATCGGCCACGCTGTCTCTTAGCATGACTATTCAGTAGCAGCCACCCGCCCTGTCACCAAGATTTCGACGTCTTCGGCTTCAAGTTTCAGGCCGCATGTGCAACTCACCCTAAACTCCCGAAAGAAGGTTCTATGTTCAGGCATTCCGGTAAGACTCTCGCTCTCAGTGTCCTTCTTTCCGCCGCTTCCGTTCCTGCGCAGACGGTGACCAAGCAGCTCAACTTTGCACAACCGACCGTAGGTATTGCTGCAAATTTCTTCACCGACCACATCTATGTCGCAGCACCGTCTTACGGCGGCGCACATGATTACGTGACTGTGATCAACGGCAAGACGGACGCAATCACCGATACCATTACCGTGCCTCGTGGTGCGCAGCTTCCTGTTGTCGACTTGATCCGCAACTTTGTTTACATTGCTGGATGCGACACGTACGGTACCAGCTTTAAGTGCATCGTTACAAAGATCAATGGCAGAGACAATAAAGTTGTTAAGACTGCCACGGTGACTACGACTGAAGGCGATGGGATCATCGGGATAGCTTTCGATCCAATCTTCAACAAGCTTTACCTCGCGAACGGCAGCAACTATCGCATCGACGTTGTAGATGCAAACACGTTACATGTTTGCGATGGTATCTCCACCAACGGCCAGGAACCTTTCGGTATCAGCCTCAATCCGCTAAACCACCGCTTATACGTTCCGTATTACACCAACCAGGTCCAGATCTTCGATACAAACACCAAGGCTCTGATCGACACTGCCACATACGGCAGCTCAGATGTAGCGACGGCGGTGAACTGGTTTACGGGCAACTTCTATGTTTCAGATAATGTCTTTGGCCCCTCGACCACCGGAGCGTTAGACAAAAACGGCGCCATTCTTGCCTCGATACCAGTCAGCGATACGCCCTATAACCTCGATGTCGATCTAATTACGAATAAGGTCTTTGTGGTCAGCACGGGGATTTCGGCACTTACCGAGATTGACGGAGCCAGCAACACGGTCACCGGTGTGAACCAGAGCGTCAACGGGAACTACGTTGCCGTAAATTCTGCAACTCATAAGGTGTACGTATCCGGCAACCTGGGTGTAACGGTCCTCTCGGAGTAACCCGTTCAAAGTTCGCATACGGGCGAGGGAGTTACTCACACGTGCTTCCTCGCCCATTACCGGTAGCAAGTTCAGGCAATCTCACCCTGTGGGAAAGCAGCTAATAAGTACAGTCTGACCCAACCGCCTAGATGTCCATTGGTCTTGCAACGACTCTGCAGTGCGACCTTCGATGGCTTCTTGCGGATGGTTGAAGCGCCTTCAAGGTTAGCTTTATGGCTGTTAGTTGAGATCTCTGATGATTTGGCCGGTCGACCTCAAGTCCGGTATATATGCGCTTACGCCTTTAGACCTGCTCGCCGCATCGGGACCCGATCGGAACCTGGAAACCATCTTTCCTGACCGGTATCGCTACCTTGCGGAGCGAGCACTGGTTTAAACCAGCGTCGGTGTAGACTTTGCGATCGTCGTCGCGAATGTCCCGGTTTCTCCTGCGTATGCCTGTGTTGCGCAGGAGTGTGCCTGCGACGGGCCATGTACAGATGCCCTTGGCTGCAATGCTGGTATATCCGGAAGGCCTGTCCTGTTGTTTGCAGTCTGACGTGGATGGGATAAGGACGACTCTCGTCGCGCAGCAAGCTCCAACCTTACGCTTGGCAATGGCATCCTATGTCGCATAGAAGGCAAAGGCTTTTGCCTGTTCCAGTGGCAGCTAATCCTCTTACGTACCGTGTCTTTAGACAAAAAGTACCGCTCTACAAGCATTGTTCTTTGGACTATTAGGGATTTCACCTCGTTGCGCGCAAGCGGAGGGCCAATACCCGCTCGTGGAAGGTCAGCCTTATTAGGATTGCGTTTTCACGCTCTAATTGCGTTTTCACGCTCTAATTGCGTTTTCACGCTCTAATTGCGTTTTCACGCTCTAAATGAGGCACTCATGCCCACAATCTCAGCTCCCCTCAAGTCTGACGACTCCGAGATCCTTACTCGTCTACGGTTGCTTGAATCGGTTGTAGTAAACGCCCACGATGCAGTGCTCATTACAACTGCCGAGTCAATCGACGTCCCAGGCGCTGTGATCCAATATGTGAATCCCGCCTTCACGCGCATGACGGGGTACTCGCCCGACGAGGTGATCGGGAAGAGTCCGCGATTGCTTCAAGGACCGCTCAGCGACCCTGAAACGACGGGGAAGATCAGGGATTCGCTCAAGAAATGGCAGTCGCTCGAGATTGAAGTGCTGAACTATCGCAAAGATGGAACTACGTTTTGGGTAGAACTGAGTGTCTCTCCAGTTGCCGACAGCACAGGTTGGTTCACTCACTGGATCTCCATTCAGCGGGACGTTACCGAGCGGAAAGCCGCTGCCGAGCGCTTGGCCCTGCTTGAGCAAACCAATTATCAGAACAAGAGATTGACTCAGCAAATTGAGGAACGGAAGCTTGTTGAGGCGAGCCTGAGCCATGCCGCTTTCCATGATGGTCTGACCGGCCTTCGAAACAGGGCTTACTTTCTAGAAGTGCTCGAGATAGCGTTGAAGCGGGTACAAGGCAGCAGGAATTACAGTGCTGCGGTGCTGTTCCTGGATCTTGACGGGTTCAAAGCCATCAATGACACGCACGGTCATCAAGTTGGAGATCTCGTCCTGTCGGAACTTGGTGCGCGGATCAATGGATGCGCCCGCGTGCAGGACACAGTCGCGCGGCTTGGGGGTGATGAATTCACGCTGCTCCTCGACGACCTGCACAGCATGAAAGACGCTTTGCAGGTGGTAGAACGCATCATCAAGGTGGTGGCCCAGCCCATTACCGTCTCTGGTACCCATCTTCGGCTCACCGTGAGCCTTGGTCTCTGCGAGGTAAACAAGACTTACCAGGGTGCCGAACAGATCCTGCGGGATGCAGACGCTGGAATGTATCAGGCAAAGCGGCGGGGCGGCGCACAATGGGTCGTTTTTGCTGAGTCCATGCGGGACAGTGCTCTCAAAGCGCTACGTGCTGCGTCCGAGATAAGGAGAGCACTGATCAACGACGAGTTCTACCTGCACTACCAGCCTCTCATTCGTACTCGGGACGCTTCGATATATGGTGTGGAGGCCCTCGTCCGCTGGAACCACCCGGAGCGTGGGCAGGTTGGACCGGGAGACTTTATACCATTCGCCGAAGAAACGGGACTTATCAATGACTTAGGAAGTTGGGTCCTGCGGCAGGCAATTTCCGATGTACAGGAAGCGAAACGAGCGGACGCCGCGAACCTGCTTTTGAGCGTCAATGTTTCGAGCAAACAACTCGAAACAGATGGATTTCTCGCGGATCTTCGTGAGCTACTGAGCGAATCTGATTTCGATCCCACCTTACTCCAGCTGGAAATCACAGAGAGCATCTTTCTTAAAGATGGCAATAGAATGGGCTGCCTCCTGAAATCCATCAGAGAGCTGGGAGTAAAGATTGCCTTCGACGACTTCGGTACGGGCTACTCCTCGATAAGTTACTTGGAGCGGTATCCGGTCGACATGCTCAAGATTGATCAGTGGTTCATTCGGAATATGAGCGTCGGAGTTGCAAACACCGAGGTGATTCGGATTATGGTGCAGCTCGCCAAAGTCTTTGGAATGGACGTTGCGGCTGAAGGGGTGGAAACGGAGGAAGAAGCGGCTGCCCTGATCCGTTTAGGATGCGCATTTGCTCAAGGATATCTTTACGGCCGCCCGGCCGTGATCGAGAGCATTCCTACTTCCTCCTCACTCTCTGCATGAAACATAGTTCCTGTTGATTCTTGTGCACTGCAAGCAATGTGTTTGGCCGTCCGGGTGCGATTGGCGATTTCATTTAACTCCGCGTGAAGTGCTAGCTTGCGTCCGTTGTTCACTGACTACCTGGCCCTGAGCCGTCGGTGATGACCTCCGCTGCAATGATTAATGAACCAGGCCGCCATGACGGTGGTTATTCCGACCGATACGAGGTTCTGCCTGGTCCCGAAGCCGTTGCATTCTGCTGTCCATTGCACTAAAAATAGGAACAGATCTGATCCTGTCGAATAGTCGACTATGTTCTTCCCGGACGAAGAACGTGGATCGTTCCAATAATTTCTAAGTCATCTTTGCCGTCAACAACAGAGTGACCTTCCAAGACGAAGAGCATTTCTAAATTGCGTCTGCGCTTTGCGCCAGTCGTACTTGCTCTGCTTTTTATCGTCCGTTGGAGGATGACGATGCTACTGCCGTGCCGTACTTCCATCCACAAATCCTTTTGTCTGCCCGCGTCGATCTCACCGATGCCGACGACCCCTCTGCAACTGACTCGATAAATCTATGCAGACCATCGATCCCACGAAGCCGGTAAGGAGCGTCTGCCCGTATTGCGGGGTAGGCTGCGGCATGGTGCTCCATGTGGCAGACGGCAAAGTAGTGAAGATTGCAGGAGACACTTCGCATCCGGCCAACTTTGGTCGACTATGCACCAAAGGCCTGACGGCTGGAGGGGCGCTGCGCGATTCCGGGCGGATGGAGTCAGCTTATATTCGCTCCGCGCGAAAGCATGAGCCAGCGCGGGTCGGTATCGATGTGGCAATACGGGAGACAGCAACCCGGTTGCGCACCATTCTCGATGAACATGGTCCTGATGCGGTGTCGTTTTATGTCTCTGGGCAGATGTCGATGGAGGCGCAGTACCTGGCCAATAAGCTTGCCAAGGGCTTCGTGGGGACAAACAATATCGAATCCAATTCCCGGCTATGCATGGCAAGCGCCAGCAGTGGCTACAAGTTGTCGTTTGGTGCCGATGGGCCGACTGGTTCCTATGACGATCTGGATCGTGCCGATTTGTTCTTTGTCACAGGCGCCAACATGGCGGACTGCCACCCCATCCTGTTCCTGCGGATGATGGACCGAGTCAAGGCCGGGGCTAAACTCATCGTTGTCGATCCCCGCAGAACCGCGACTGCGGATAAAGCAGATTTGTTTCTGCAAATTAGACCAGGCACGGACATTGCGCTCCTTAACGGACTTCTCCATCTGCTTGTAAAGAATGGTCATGCTGATCTCGAATTCATCCGTGGATTTACCGAAGGCTTCGATGCGATGTATGCATTCCTTGGAGACTATCCTCCTGGGCGAGTGGCTGAAATCACCGGAATTGTCGAGGAGGACCTAAGGAAGGCAGCACAGTGGATCGGCGAGGCTCCTGAGTGGATGAGCTGCTGGACGATGGGGCTTAATCAGAGTACGCACGGTACCTGGAACACCAACAGCATATGCAACCTGCATCTTGCTACAGGAAAGATCTGCCAGCCTGGCAGCGGCCCGTTTTCACTTACCGGGCAGCCAAACGCCATGGGGGGCCGAGAGATGGGCTACATGGGGGCGGGTCTCCCCGGCCAGCGATCTGTGTCGGTCGAAGCGGACCGGAGATTTATCGAAGCCATGTGGAAGGTGCCTTCCGGCACCCTGAAAGCCGACACCGGCAGTGGGACCGTGGACCTGTTCTCGCGCATGGCGGAAGGCAAGATCAAAGCTTGCTGGATCATTTGCACTAACCCGGTCGCGACCGTGCCCAATCGTAAGACCGTGATCGCTGGACTGGAAGCGGCTGAACTGGTCATTACGCAGGACGCCTTCTTCGAGACAGAGACAAACCTGTACGCAGACATTCTGCTGCCCGGTGCGCTGTGGGCCGAGGCTGAAGGCGTGATGGTCAATTCAGAACGAACGATGACCCTTATGCAGAGGGCAGTTGAAGCGCCCGGATCTGCTCTTCCGGATTGGGAGATTGTTGCCCGGGTTGCGTGCGCGATGGGATACGCCGATGCGTTTACCTATGCCTCTGCATCGGAGGTGTTCGATGAGATCAGAGGAGCTCATAATCCGCAGACCGGGTACGATCTGCGAGGCGCAAGCTACGCCCTGCTCAGGGAGACGCCTCTTCAATGGCCATGCCCGCCGGAAGGCATGGATGCACGCAATCCGATCCGCTACCTCAACGATGGCGTGAGCCAGACGCTCAAAGTGACGCCTGAAGGCACACATCCCCGTCTTGTATTCCCGACGGAAAACGGGAAGGCAGTCTTCTTGCCGCGTCCGTATTTGCCCGCCGAGGAGATGCCGGGTACAGATTTCCCGATGGTCCTCAACACGGGGCGACTTCAGCATCAATGGCACACATTGACGAAGACGGGCAAGATCGCGAGGTTGAATAAACTCAATCCCGGACCGTTGGTCGAGATCCATCCCGAAGACGCGGCCCGGCTGAGGATCCAGGACAAGGATGACGTAGAGATTCGTTCGCGGCGCGGAAGAGCGATCCTGCCGGCCGTAGTAACCGACCGCGTGCTTGCTGGGAATTGCTTTGTCCCCTTTCACTGGAACGACCTGTTTGGTGAAGACTTGAGCATCAACGCTGTGACGAACGATGCGGTCGATCCAATCTCCTTTCAGCCCGGATTCAAATTCTGTGCGGTCGCGTTGACGCCCATTGCGGTGTATCGGCAACAGCGCGCCATTGCCGACGCAATCGACACGCTTGGGGCGTCTGCAATTCTGAGCCAGACAGAGGCGGAAGAGCAGGTATTGGATGTAAGAGCACCCGACGCTAACCGCGTCGACATGCTTGCAAACTTGCTAGGAGTTGAACCGATCCCTCCTGCTCCTTTCGAGCCTCATGAGAAAGATTACCTTTCGGGCTACCTCGCCGGTCTACGAGCAGATGTATCCCGCCGCTCGGACGATATACCTGTGCTTCCACAGAACGCCCCTCTTGAGGAGAAGAAGCGGCGGTGGATCGACGGAATCCTTGCGGGAATGTTCTCTTGGACCTACGCGCCGCGGGTTGCGGTCGAATGCACACCTGAGGTCAACGAACTAACGGACTTTTTACCGCCAAATCGCTTGGTAATGCTTTGGGCCTCGCAGACAGGCAATGCCGAAGACTATGCCAGATTCTGCGCAGATCACCTGCTTCATGCAGGCTACACCGTGGAACTTGCCGCGATGGACGAATATAACGTGGCCAAACTGCCCTCTGTATCTCATCTGCTTGTACTCAGCAGCACCTTTGGAGACGGCGACGCCCCCGACAATGGTGCTACGTTCTGGTCTGCCCTGAGTGACAGCAAGGCGCCTCGTCTGGCCGGAACCAGATTCAGTGTTCTGGCATTTGGTGATTCGAACTACGACGGATTCTGCAGCCACGGCCGCAAGCTCGATGCGCGGCTGGAAGCATTGGGTGGTCGACGCATGACCGCGCGCGCAGACTGCGAGCCGGATTACCAGGAGAGGGCAGCGTCATGGCTGCATGAGGTCAAGTCTGCGCTCGCAGAGGGAGCATACGCGCTGCCGCGTGGAGCTGATTCCAAAGAGGAATTGTTACCGAGTCGAGGCGGAATAGGCCTTGGTGGCATCCAAGCGACGGTCGCCTACGAGCCCGCTTATGCTGCTGCAATAACAGAACGAGAGGCGCCGTCCCGTGAGGAGGCAAGGTTCGGGAAGAACAACCCTCTCGTAACCCGGCTGAAAAGTGCGGGGTTGTTGAGCCTTTCTGGATCCGCCAAAGAGACCCGGCAATGCGTCATCCACCTGCCGGACTTAAGCCTGACCTATGAACCCGGCGACGCGCTTGGTGTATGGCCAATGAATTGTCCAGACCTGGTGAATGAACTGCTTTCGATCACTGGTTTGTCCTACGAAAGTGCAGCCACCATTGAAGGGCATGGAGACATGCCGCTGGGTAGGGCGCTTGAGCGGCACCTCGAAATTGCGAAGCTTACGCCGGATTTCCTGCGCTTCATCGGTACTCGTTCCAGAAACCAGAGTCTGCAGCGACTTCTACGGAGCGAGAACGACCTGGAAAGAAAAGAATGGCTCTGGGGACATCAGATGCTTGATGCTTTGCGAGCATTCCCAATTGCTGTCGATGCAGAAGAGTTGCTGCGGCACCTTAAGCGCCTTCAGCCGCGGCTCTACTCCATCTCTTCCAGTCAGAAGGTCAGGCAGGACGAAGTGCACCTTACCGTATCGACCGTGAGGTTTAAGGTAGAGGGCCTTCAGCGTAAGGGGGTCTGTTCGACCTTTCTTGCCGACCGTGCAAAGGACACGCCGCTACAGATTTTTGTGCAGTCGTCAAAGACCTTCCGTCTGCCACAAGCGTCCGAGACGCCGGTCATCATGGTTGGACCTGGAACGGGCATTGCACCCTTCCGCGCATTCCTGCAGGATCGCCAGGTACGTGGCGATGTTGGCAAAAACTGGCTCTTCTTTGGCGAACAGCAGCGCGCCACGGATTTCTACTACCGCGACGAGATTGAGCGCTGGCACAGGGACAATTTACTGGATAGTCTGGACGTCGCCTTCTCACGCGATCAAGCGCAAAAGATTTACGTTCAGGACCGGATGCGAGATCAGGGCGCAAAGCTCTGGTCCTGGTTGGCAGGGGGCGCACACTTCTATGTTTGCGGAGACGCCACGCGCATGGCGAAGGACGTAGACCGTGCCCTCTGCGAGATTGTGCACCTGCATGGTGGACTGACAGAAGAGGACAGTAAGGCGTTTGTCCAAAAGCTTGCCGCAGAGAAACGGTATGTCCGGGATGTGTATTGATCCTCCGCTGCCTTGCTTTCAGGCAAACCGGAGTGCTTCAGATGGCGACAGGTCGAGTGTCGATCAACCGCGTCCATCAATCCCGTCACAACAAAAGAGAGGGCACCGAAGATTCCGGAGCCCTCTTTGTTCTGCTTGCTGTGCAGGGAACCTATGATGCAACGCGCAATCCCTCGCCGGTAACTACAGTGGCCCTTGGATCGATAGCCGTGGAGGCAAGAGCGCGGCCACCGGGACCGACCCAGGTCTTTGTCCATGAACGAGCGACGATCCGCATGACGAAGAGTACGACTACGGCCAGCGCGGCATAGGCGATCCACCCTGAACTGAAGCTACCGGTGTGCTGCTTGGAGTAACCCAGCACGTTGGGCAGGACGGACCCGCCGAGCGCGCCGATCTCGCCAATCATGCCGCCTGCGACTGCAGTTGTGAGCGGCCAGCGCAAAGGTACAAGCTGGAACGTCGCTCCATTACCAGCGCCCAGTGCTGCAAAGCACAGCATGAACAGCAACGTCGTGACCAGCAGCGATGGTGCACTCATCAGGCCAAACAGGCCGGCGATTGCAACGAGAAAAACGACGGAAAGGGTCGTTATGCCGCCGATGCGATCTGCAAAGTAGCCACCGACAACGCGCGTTGCAGAGCCGGTAAAGGTTGCGAGCACGGTATAAGTTCCCGCCTGGACCTTGGTCATGTGGAACTGTGCATAGTAGAAGGACGGAAGGAAGGTTGCGAGACCGATGAAGCCACCGAATGTGATGATGTAGATGAGATTGAAGTACCATCCATCCGCTTCGAACAGGCAGGAGAGATGTTCTTTCAAGGTGAGGTGTTCATGGTCGGGTGGCTCTTTGGCGAAGAAGATCATGACGACGAGTGGCAGGCACATCATCGCGGCAGCAAACCCGTAGACATGCGACCAGCCGAAGTGCATCGCGAGGCGCGGCGCAAAGAGCGAAGCGAGGGCAGTGCCAGAGTTTCCGGCACCTGCAATGCCCATGGCAAGTCCCTTGTACTGCTGGGGGAACCAGCCTGAACCAAGCGAGAGGGCGACGCCAAAGCTGGCACCCGCTATGCCGAGCAGCACGCCCATAGCCAGCACGTTGTTGAAGGTCTTGACGAAGAAGAACCCGTACATCAGGGCGACGATGATCGCCGACATTTCGACGATGGCTGCGTTCTTCCGGCCTATGTACTGCGAGATCACTCCCAACGGAAACCGCATGAACGCTCCCGCGAGAGTCGGGACGGAAACCATCAAGCCGATCTGCTGCGGGCTTAGGTGGAACTGCTCCGATATAAACGGCCCCATGGCTCCGTTGAGGACCCAGATGGCGAAGGAAAAATCGAAGTAGAGGAAAGCGGCGAGAAGTGTCGGCGGATGCCCGGACTTCATAAATAGTTTGGCGCTAGCCATAGCGATGGCCTCCTTAAAGGGAATGGGTGTTTTGAGAAACAGGAGGTGCAAAAGCGAGCGGACATCGAGGTGCGCTGTACTGTGGGAACTTCCATGCGGCAGACAGGGCCGGAGGATTACTGATCAGGCCTGTGAGGCAATTGACCCACACTGCCGGGCTGCTCAAACGCTATTGCGGGAGATTGGTTCGCATCTCCCAATGTGTCTCAACTGTGAACAATCCTCACTTTGTCGGACTAGTAAACATCCCGGTGGTAGCGGCGATCGTCATGTAATTGCGCGACGAATTCTTTGGCTGCATCGGCACTCATACCGCCGTGGCTTTCAACGATTGCATGAAGCGCTGCATCCACATCCTTTGCCATGCGCGATGCGTCTCCGCAGATGAAAAACTGCGCACCATCCTGGAGCCAGCGCCATAGTTCCGCACCATGTTCAACCATGCGATCCTGCACATAGATCTTCTGCTCCTGATCACGGGAGAAGGCTGTATCGAGTCGGGTCAGATGTTCGCCAATTACCATCATCTCCAACTCCTTCTTGTAGAGAAAATCGGTCTCGGCACTGCGCTCGCCAAATAGCAGCCAGTTGCGTCCTTTGTGGCCGAGAGCCTGTCGTTCATGCAGGAAAGCTCGGAACGGAGCAATTCCCGTGCCTGGGCCAACCATAATCATTGGGGTATCGCCAGCAGGCAGCCGGAAACGCTTATTTGGTTGAATGTAGATGGGTACGCGGGCACCGATGGCGACACGGTCTGCAAGCATGGTCGAGCAGATGCCGCCGCGCTCGCGATTGTGCGATCTGTAACGAACGACGGCTATAGTGCAGTGGACTTCGCGCCGATGTGCGGCAGGACTCGAAGAAATGGAGTACAACCTTGGCGCAAGGCGCGGCAGAAGCTCCACCAGTTCTGCTGCATTCTCGATAACGCCCGGATACTCCTTCAGCAGATCGATCAGATCGCGATCATAAACAAAAGTATCGAGGTGAGCCCCCTGTTCCGCCGGCAGCAAGGCCTGCAGCGTACGCGCGCCGCTTTTCTCTGCGAAGTGTTTGACCATCTTGCGCGTAAGCCGGGTGGGTTGCAGGTGATGCAACAAGGCTTGTTCGAGCGATACGGTTCCAACCCTGGCAATCTCTACTGACGCTTCACCGTCAGACGGAAGGAGTGAGAGGACCTCAGCGACGAGTGCAGGATCGTTTTGCGCAAGCACGCCACAGGCATCGCCTGCCTCGTAGTGGATCTCCGAGTTCTCCAAGCCAAAGCTGAGGTGCATGGTCAGCTTGCTGGATATGTCGGATGTCAGTGCTCGCCGTTCGCGTAATTCGGCTTCAAAGGGATAGTCGCGGGTGTGGATGTGCTCCGTCTTAGGGATGACGGGCTCTATCATCGGCTGCACGGCGACCGCGGTTTCCACCTGCGTCGCAAGCCGTGCCAGGAGACTCGCTTTCCATTGCTCGAAAGGTACCTCGACATCCACGTCGCTTTCGATCCTCGGAATCATCCGTTCTGCACCGAGAACCTTAAGCCGTTCATCGAGCTCAATCCCAAACTGGCAAAAGCTTTCGTAATGCTTGTCACCCAGAGCGAAGACGGAGTAACGCAGGCCGCTCAGCGCAGGTGCCATGTCAGAGAACAGCGCATCGCGAAAGCCGGCGGCACTCTCCGGCGGATCCCCTTCACCATACGTGCTGGCGAAGATCAAGGCGTGCTCGCGCTCCGCTAGTTGAGACAAGGTGATCTTTTCGAGCGAGGAGATCTCGACGGCATGCCCCTTCGCCTTGAGTTCTTTCGCCATCTTCTTTGCAAGCCGCTCCGCCGTCCCAGTCTGCGAGGCAAAGTAGAGACCGAACTGCAGGCTGACCGGCTGTGCGGGTGTCTGTGCAACTGACGATGGCGCAGAGGAATAAAGGCCTGCAAGGAATCCGTTCAGCCACGCTCGCTGCTCGCTGCTGAAAGGCGCGTTATCAGGGATGAATGGCACGATTGAACTCACGACGCGACCACCTGCGGACTTACTTTGGACATGACGCGCAGCTCTTCGATTGAATGACGACGCGTAAATGACAAGAAGCTTTCGCCCGGCAGACTCCGCGCCGTGAATGCTGCGAAGATTCTGTGCAGGTGGGAGCCAACTTCGCTGTACAGCATGGCGGGAAAGAGTTCTCGCGCTATCCCTTGATCCGCATCGGCTCCGCCGCCCAGGTTGACCTGATATCCCTCTTCACCACCAACTTTGACTCCCATCAGCCCAATATCGCCGATGTAGTGCTGCGCGCAGGAGTTGTTGCATCCAGTGACATGAAGATTGACAGGGGTCGAGAGCGCGAATGCGCCATCCAGCGAGCGCGCGAGTTCGAGGGCGTGGGCCTTGGTGTCTGTGGCTGCAAAGCGACAGCCGCGGCTCCCCGTGCAGGCTACCGTTCCGCTCATCACCCGACCCGCAGTTGTATCCAGCCCGGAAGCGTGCAGTGCGGCGGTTGCCTCTGCAAGTTGCGGCTCCGCTATGTTGGGGATGAGGAGGTTTTGCCAGACGGTGAGGCGAACTTCTCCGGTCCCGAACTGAGCCGCGATGTCGGCCACGGCGCGTGCCTTCGCGGCGGGCAATTGCCCCACCGGCACGATCACTCCAAGATAGTGCAGCCCGTCCTGCGACTGCGCATGGGCTCCAATGTGTCCGGCGCGGTCGACAGGCAATCGTGGCTCGCATTCTTCAATCGCAAGCCGAATCACGGGAAAGGCCAGTTTCTTCTCCGTCTCGGCTAGGAATCGTTCGACACCCCACCGGTCCACGAGATACTTGAGCCTTGCCTTTTTCCGATCTGTTCGATCGCCGTTTTCGGTGAAGACACGCACCATCGCCGCAGCCACCGCGACCATCTGCTCAGGTCGAAGAAGCAAACCGCAATCGGTCGCAAACTGTTTATGGCCCGTGATGCCGCATAGCAAAACGCGGAAATAAACTCCTGATGGAACCTGTCTACCTTCCCCAACGCGCACCGCAGCGAACCCAATGTCGTTCGTGTCGGCAAGCGCACTGATGCTGCCGCCATTGTCGAAAGCAATGTTGAACTTGCGAGGCAGGGCAAACATCGCACGGGTGTTCGAGATGTAGTGCTGCATGGCCTCTGCAAAGGGCATGACGTCAATCAATTCTGTCGGATCAAGGCCGCTGACCGGAGAGGCTGTTACATTGCGGATGTTGTCCGCTCCCGAACCGTGCGAACGCAATCCAAGCTGCTGCACAGCGTTCAGCACGTTCACAATGTTGCGCGGGGCAAATTCGCGAATCTGGGCGTTGGCGCGGGTCGTCAGATCCAACCGTCCTGCGCCCCATCTTTCCGACATCGAGGCAAGCCCTCGTAGCTGGTTCGACGTCAGCAACCCACCCGGTATTTTGAGGCGTAGCATAAAGGAGTCCTGTGCAGGGGCGACGTAGAACAAGCCGAAATACTTGAAACGAAATCGATGCTCGGGATCGGGAGCGCGGTCTTCTGCAGCATGCGCGAGCAGGGAATCCCAGCAGTCAAGCGGATTGCGCTCAAACTTCCAAACCTCCTCGGCGTTGAGATCCTCGACCGGCGTGCCCCAGAAGAGCTGTTCATGAGCTTCGCTGACGGGCGCAGCCGCGTTGGGCAGCCCCAGCAAAGCGTTCTCGGTAAGCCGCCCGTCTGGAAGATGTCCAACAAACGGCAACCGCTGCGTCGCACCCGCAAAGAATCCCTGCAGATACTGCTTCTGTTCTGCGGAGAAACCTCCTGCTTCGGCAGACAAGAGCGGATTGATCGATGTAGCCATGGAACTCCTCGGCGGCGGGAACGAAAGATAACTGGATGATGAGAGCGATCGTGCGCATTCGCATAAAAGCGGGAAGCCCGCAGATCCGCGAGTGCTCAGTTTCGATTGGGAGCTGAAACGTCTTGGTCAATAGCACGTAGCTCCGGCGCATCCAGGGGCCGGAAGAGGGAAGATGAGTCGGCAGCGGCGTGGCATGCCGATTTGTCGCGGTATTCGCAATATAGCTTCTTCCTTTCACCTGCGCAACTGTCTCCTCGCATTTGATCCGCGGGACAGTTAGGCTCCGGAAGCTCGCTTTCGGCGATTGCTCTTGAGAGGAAATTCAGAAAGGAGGAGTGTGTGGCGGATCATCTAGAGGTCATGGCAATACCACTCAGACGCTTGTAGCCGGCAAGTACACGGCAAGGGTCACTACGCGGTTCCAGTGTCAAACTCATACGTGCGCTTCAAAACTTGGGAGCGCAGGAATATCCATCTGTGAAGTCGAGTACAGGACTCTTGACGAGTCCTGCACTCGACGGTTAATTACTTCTTTGCAGCAGATTTGGTGTGTGCGTCGCTCGAATGCTTATGAGCTTCCGTGGAGTGCTCATGTGCTTTCTTCGAATGCTCTTCAGCAGCTGCATGATCACCCTTCTCGTGGTGTTCAGATGCGGCCTTGTGGGACTTCGCGGCGTTCTCGTGGTGCTCTGCAGCTTTCTTATGTGCTTCGTGTGCCATGGTGTTCTTTTCTCCATACTTCATATGAGCGAAGTTTCGCCCGGCTGAGAGTACAACAACCATGATGAATTTGTCGCCTCGACGCGACAACAATTCTGAGAGAAGAATGCGTTGACGTTTTACCCGTCGACTTGCCCTTTGTTTGACGATTTGACCTGGAACATGACGTAGGCGAGTGTCATTCAATGGGAACTGTTCCGCTCACAGTCTTTGCAAACGAAACCTCAGCCGCCCACACGCATGTCGAAGCTAAGGCTATGCAAAGCAGCTACTTAGTAGGACTCGGAAGAAGGAAGGGTGAGCAGCAGGGCTTCTCTGCTGGCTGAAACTCCATCAATTCCGCACGCGTTCCATCAGGGTCGTAGAGATTCAATTGCCACTTGCCGTCCCGACCAAGCTGTGCGGGGCTGTGTTTGCCGTTCAGCCCGTCTCGCTCGAAGAGAACATCGTAGCTGTGTTCGATGTTCGCTACGCCAAGTGCGAAGTGATCCAGCACACCCGCGTTGTCCTGCGACATGGTAGCCGGAATGCCTGTCTTCTCTGGACCCTTCACTGTCATGTACTCCACCCAATCCTGGCCGTCGGGCATCTGCATCGAAATCCAGTCTGCCGAATCGTCTTTCATCCCACCGTGCCAATAGGGCCGAAAGCCGAGCAGGTTGATGTAGAAGGCATTCTCTGTGGGCACGTCGTGCACAATGAAGCCGACATGAATCATGTGGTCGCTTACGGTGTCCGCAGGGACAGCTGGTGGATGGAGCGGAGGCTGAACAAACTCTATCCGATTACCTTCCGGATCCTTCACCGCGAAGTATGTGCTCCCATCGCTTCCCTTGGTGACGCCACTCGGAACTTCAACATTGTGCGCGCCAAGGTACAGCCTCATTGCGTCGGCACTCGACGTGTTATAGCCAACTCCATGGAACCTGTTTTTGGGATCCTGACCCGGCGGGAGAGGAAGAACCTCTACAAACTGAACCGCGTTGAAGTAATAGCGCACACCAGCGGGATCCTGCGGGTCCGTTCCTTTGGTCGCGCCAAGGTCATGCACGTAGAAGCGCTCTGTCTTTTCTGGATCGGTGGTGTAGACGCTCAGGTGGGAGACAGTGCTCATCTTGGGGCGTTGCACGTTATCCTGGCTCTGCGCGGTCGTGCCGCTCAACACCAGTGCACCGCAGGCGATTGCTAATAGGCTTTTCATAGATCTTTAATTCCTCTCAACCCGTTAGGTCGGTCATTCATAGCTTAACAATGGGGCTAAAGTTCAATGAGATGCGAGTCGCGATGTAAGTTGGCAATCTATGCGAAACAAGGTGCGCTGCCGACTTAGATCGCTTTTTCCATCTAGCGGACTTTACCTGAAGCATTCTCTAGAACGACGTTTGATAAGACCGCCGTGTCGGTCTTATCTGGCAAATGGGGACAGAACCCGATACCCACATAGAAGGGGCCGTCGAGATGCAATTGGATAGGTGGTCCGAACTGGTGCATGGGCTCGCCATCCACGCTGACAAAAAGCGTAAAGGAGTCTCCCTTCTTCTCGATCCCTATGCGCTTCGCGATGATCGGAACCAGGCTGTCTGGCGACTCACCTTCGGGAAGGCCGCGGCCGCCGATGCGGTACTCGGTGTCCCTCACGCGAACATCCTTCTTCGGCCGCTGCGCAAGGTGGATCATGCCGCCCCCATGCAGGGCAACCAGCGCCTCCTTAGAGTCGTCGTCGAGATCCTGGCGAATGATCAGCACTGCTTTGCGATCCTCATAGCCCTTTGGGTTGGGGTACGTGACGTCCGCGGCCAGAGAGACGTCGCCTGACATCTTCTGCCAGAGGTAATGAAATTCGTCCCGTGTGTACCAGACGTTATATCCGGCCGAAGTGATCGTGTACTGCCCGGTGCCCGGATCATAGCTCGCGCTGCCCGCAATGAGCGCACCTCCAACGTCCGACTGCCCCTGGAATATTCCGATCGGGGTGTCCGATGTTCTCGTGGCCCGATGGAACTCAGGTGGTGGCGCGACCTGCGTGTGCGTTGCTGAACCCGGCTGTGCCCAGACCGGTGCAGACGGTTTTGATGCCGCTGGCGTACTTGTCGCCTGGGCACGAAGTAGATGCGATGCGCTGCAGAGCAGCACAAGCAGAGTGGCCGAAAGAGAGGAATGGTGAAAGAAGTCGATGCGTGGCCGCGAGATAAGTTCCCCCGAAAAATCTAACGTGAGTAGGCGCCTGGTGACTGAGCCTGTGATGTCGACAGTTCTGCTCTACGATCGGCGGAACAAGAAGGTTTCCGTTTCGCTGAGAATTCTAGCCTGATCCGGTTGCTCCGGTCGAGATGCCGATCAGGCCTATTGAACGTGGGTCCAGGTGTCGTGTCTAACGGTGATTTTTCGGCTCCAAGAGCGTTGATGTTACTAGCTCTGATCTCCTGTGCCTTATTGTCCTGTGCCTTATTGTCCTGTGCCTTACCGTCCTGAGCATTCACGTTTTGGGTATTGATGTCCAGGCTGATCCATTTCGGGCCGAGTCCAGCACTGCAGTGATGAAGTGGAGTCCATCTACCCCATCTTCCACGCCGGGTACCAGCAGCGCTCGTTTATCCGGAGCTCGTCCATCAAGTCGGGCTGTGATCTGCTCCGCGAGGTCAGAATAGAGCTGGGTGAAAGCTTCGAAGTAGCCTTCCGGGTGCCCCGCGGGGAGCTTCGTCGCCCATTTTGAGGCCGTTCCAACTTCCGGGCCGCCCCGTGTGATCAGCCGAGGTTGCTCTCCCAGAGGAGAATGACGCAGGTAATTTGGGTTCTCCTGGTCCCAAACAAGGCTGCCTTTTTCGCCATAGATTCGCAATTCCAGGTGATTTTCATGGCCAACGGCTATCTGCGAGGCCCACAAACTCCCCTTGGCCCCGCCTTCAAAGCGCAGCATCGATTGCACGTTGTCATCGAGTCGTCTCCCAGGGACGAATGTCGTGAGGTCCGCCGCAAGTTCCGAGCAGCGTAACCCTGTGGTGAAACAAGCCAGATGGTACGCATGCGTTCCGATATCCCCCAGGCACCCTGCCGGTCCACTCCGCTCGGGATCGGTGCGCCAATCGGCCTGCTTCGAACCCGTCGCCTCGAGCGGCGTAGAGAGCCAGTCCTGCGCATACTCCACCTGAATCATCCGGATCGCACCCAACTCGCCAGCAAGCACCATCTCCCGCGCTTGCCGGACTAGCGGGTAGCCCGTGTACGTATAGGTCAATCCAAAGATCAAGCCGGTCCGTGTCACAGTTTTCGATAGGTCGAGCGCATCTTGAAGGGTCGTGGTCAGAGGCTTGTCGCAGATCACGTGGATGCCCGCATCGAGAAAGGCTTTCGCTACGGCATAGTGCATATGGTTCGGGGTCACAATCGCGACCGCATCAATCCGGTCGTCACGCTGGGCCTCTTGGTCAGCCATCTCGGTGAAGCTGGCATAAGCACGCGGGATATGCAGTTCCTCCGCTGCAGACAGCGATCGTTGCGGGTCGGAGGAAAGCGCCGCCGCCACCAACTCAAACTGATCGCTTAGCCTTGCCGCCGCTCGATGTACCGCACCGATGAACGCTCCTGGGCCGCCGCCGACCATGCCCAACCTGATCCGTCGTTTCAAAGTCGCTCCCCCACCAATGTAGCGGTTTCGCACTGGCCTTCAGCCCAGGGCAGAATCCCTCGTTGCGAATTCCTAACCGTTGATGCCAAGCAAGTTCCGGATCGCCACTGTATCGACACCGGAATCCGCGAAGTCGTCGAAAGATCTTTCCGCCGCCTGGATAATATGCCGTGCGATGAACGGCGCGCCTTCGTTTGCTCCCTGCTCCGAGCTCTTGATGCAGCACTCCCACTCCATTACCGCCCAGCCATCAAAGCCATACTCCGTCAGCTTGGAGAAAATCGCATTGAAGTCAACCTGTCCATCGCCGAGCGACCGAAACCGTCCTGCCCGCTTCACCCATGGCTGAAAGCCGCCGTAAACGCCCTGTCGCCCGGTCGGATTGAACTCCGCGTCCTTTACATGGAACATCTTGATGCGCGTGTGATAAAGATCGAGGTACTCGAGGTAGTCAAGTTGCTGCAGGACAAAGTGGCTGGGGTCATAGAGCAGGTTGCAACGCGGATGCTCGCCGACCAAATCAAGGAACATCTCGAACGAGACGCCGTCGTGCAGATCTTCACCTGGATGTACTTCGTAGCACAGGTCAACATCATGCTGGTCGAATAGATCGAGAATAGGCCTCCAGCGCTTCGCCAGTTCAGCAAATGCGGTTTCTACCAAGCCAGCGGGTCGCTGTGGCCAGGGGTAGAGGTACGGCCACGCCAGGGCACCTGAAAAGGTTGCATGGGCCTTAAGGCCGAGATTGCTGGAAGCCCGGGCTGCAAAGCCGAGCTGCTCCACCGCCCACGCCTGCCGCGCTTTGGGATCGCCGTGCACTGCTTCGGGAGCGAAGCTGTCGAACATCAAGTCATAAGCCGGATGCACTGCTACCAACTGTCCTTGCAGGTGCGTTGAAAGCTCTGTCAGTGCGAGTCCCTCGTTAGCCAGTACGCCGAGCACCTCGTTGCAGTATGTTTGACTCTCTGCAGCCTGCTTCAGATCGAACAGCCGCTTATCCCATGTAGGAATCTGCACACCCTTGTAGCCCAGCCCAGCCGCCCACTTTGAGATGGAGGCCAAGTCGCTATATGGAGCAGCATCGCCAGCGAATTGTGCCAGAAAGACGGCTGGTCCTTTGATCGTATTCATCGGGCATTTCCTCGATATATATTATTTATTTGGTGGGCGCGGGGCTCGCTGGACGTGGCGGAGTAGGGGCATCCAACGGGTTTAAACCCTTGGGGTAGTTCGGATCCAGCGCGGCCAGATCGGCCCGATAGCAGACAGTGTTCGCGTCCGGAAAGATAGCCGGAACTCTTTGCGTCACCTTGCCAGTGGCTGCCCATTCCACGCCTCGCTGCAGCGTTACGACCGCGTCTACTGAACTCATCGCCAGCGCATCATGGCCTACGGCAGTGTGAAAGATCCGGCCCTTGCCGAACTTTGAGACCATTAGCAAGGGTTCATCGAGCCCAGTGCCACTGTTCGCCGGATCGGAGTATGCCGTCGCCAGGACCGTCATATTCGTGCCGGGTCCACGCAGACTGTCATAGAGTTCGTCACCCTGGTGCATCCACTCTTTGGGAAGGCCCTTCATGATCGGATGGTTCAGGTCCTGAGCGGTCATCTTGAAGGGGCGTCTCAGGCCATGATGTCCGGCCTTTCCCGGCTTGTCATCTGATATGAGCTTGCCGTTGCTGTAGTACCAGTGAGGACCAGCCTTCTCGTCCCTGCCCCGCCAGCCGCCTACCCCGATCATCTCGTTATAAGCCTGCCAGCCACTGAAGGCATTATCCGCCGCATGCACCGAAACCATGCCGCCGCCATTCTTCATGTAGCTCTCGAAAGACGTTTTCAGCTCTGCCGGCCATCGCTCGCGTGGGGCATCGTAGTTAAAGACGATGACGCCGTATTTATTCCAGTCAGGCCTGAAGTTGGTGAAATCTCCGTCAGCCGGCGGTGCCGTGACAACATCCACAGTGAACAGTCCAACCTCGGCCAATTCCTTCTGGAGTACCTGAGTCGTTACACGCCAGTTATGGTAAGTCCCGCCGCTCTCCCCATCCAGAATCATGACCCGCACCCTTGGCGCTGCACAGACTGGCAGGGTCAACAGGCAAACGGCAAGCAGCACTACACCCAGTACAACCTTCTTCATCAGACGACTCCCCTGAAACCAAATCGGACAGTAAGACAAGCATTGTTCTGTCGACGACGTTGCGCATTTCTGTTTGGACCGACAAACGATGGGCCGAGGAAAGTTTACGTTATCTGGGGATGGTGAAGGGTCTTCCTGAGTTCATTGGATTTCACAGCAGCGAAGCGATGTAACGTCGCGACGACCTGGCCGCGATTGTCATGTTAGGTTGAATGCAAGGAGCAGATAACCCTTCCTATGTTCACCCGTATCGCGGTCTGTATCTTCCTGGCCCTTGTCGCAGGGCCCCGTTTAGTCAGTGCTCAAGTTGCTATGAAGGTGAACGATAAGGGTTACCTTGACACCCAGGGCTTCAGTGTATTTCTCTATGACAGCACGTATCATCCAGTCTTCGTAGACCAAAAAAACACGGCCATGGAGATGATTCTTCAGGGACAGCGTATCGCGACCAATGGCGATGTGCGCCTCATCCCGACTCCCGAGCAGTGGGACCTGGTCGCAACGCTCAAAGGGCGCAACGCTGATAAGGCGGACAATCGGCTTTCGGCGAACCTCGCGTTCCCCACCTTTGATCTGAGCTATACCCTTAATGTCGAAGCGGAGCCCGGTGGCGTAAAGGTCAGCATTAATCTTGACAAGCCTCTTCCAGAGAAACTGGCCGGGCGAGCGGGTTTCAACCTGGAATTTTTGCCGTCAATCTATATGGGGAAGGCGTACCTGGTAGACGGCACCAAAGCCGGTATCTTCCCGCGAACACCGGATGATGCAATGGTCAAGGTGCTGCCACTCCCCGACGAACCGAAGAAAGCCTACTACCTGGAGGATTGGGACAAGGCGAAGGGTTATACGGAGCCGCTTCCGTTCGCCGAGGGCAAGAGCATCACTCTGGGCGTTGATGATGCGCTTGCCCGGATTAACGTGAAGTCAGATACATCGAACCTCATGCTGTTCGACGGACGCGACCGAGCGCAAAATGGCTGGTTCGTCTTGCGTTCGCTGATCCCTGCGGGAAAGACTACTGGTGCCATCGTGTGGCACATCAAGCCAGACGTGATTCCGAACTGGACGCGTCCGCCAATGATTGCGCATAGCCAGGTCGGGTATGCGCCCGATTTTTCCAAGGTTGCGGTGCTCGAGCTCGACCCAAAATATGACGGGCCGAAGACAGCAAGAGTGCTGCGTCTCAAGGAAGATGGATCGTACCAACAAGCGTTTGAAGGCCCGATCACGCCTTCGACCCCCTGGTTGCGTTACGTCTACTCTAAATTCGACTTCACGCCGGTTAAGGATCCCGGCCTTTACGTCATCGAGTATGCCGGGCAGCGTACGGCACCATTTCCCATTTCGAAGGACGCCTACGCGAATGTATGGCAGGACAGCCTCGACCACCACCTCGCTGAGCAGATGGACCACGTTTCAGTGCGCGAAGCCTATCGCGTCTGGCACGGCGCTTCGCACCTGGACGATGGCCGCCTGGCGCCTGTTGTAGGAGAGCAATTTGATGGCTGGAACCAAGCCACGGCAAGTGATGGCAAATATAAGGGCGGGGATCACATTCCGGGTATGAATGTGGGCGGCTGGTACGACGCCGGCGATTACGATCTCGAGGAGCCCGCGCAGTTGAGCGTAATCCAGAGCCTTGCTCTCGCTTACCGCTCCTTCGATCTTAAGTACGACGAACTTACCGTGAATGAGACCGCGCGCTCGGTCGAGATGCATCGTCCAGACGGTGTGCCGGATACCGTAGAGCAGGTGAAACATGGGGCGCTGTACATCCTCGCGCAGTACCACAACATAGGTCACTCAATTCGTGGAACGCATGAGCCAGACCTTCGCCAGTACACGCATCTTGGTGACGCAGCGTCGAAGACCGACGGCCGCATCTACGACCCGAAACTCGGTCCGAACGAAGTGAAGGGCGACTACTCCGGAAGGCCAGACGATCGCTGGATTTTCTCGAATACCAACCCCTATCTCCAGTGGAACGCAGTCGCAGCCCTGGCTGCAGCGGCAGATGTGCTGAAGGGCTATGACGACGCACTCGCAAAAGATTGCCTGGAAACAGCAATCAAGGCATGGAACGACGAGAAGGCCCACCCGACGCCCAATTCGAGCGGCGGTGGATTTGGCGGGGCGGCTCCTGCAGGCGCTCCCGGCGGTGGCGTTCTCGCTGCGTCGCAGGGTGCAGGATCTGGGATTCAATCACCACCCGCCCCAGCGCCTGCCGCCGCTCCTGCGACTTCGGTCGAATCAGGCCGCAGGGGCTTCGGCGTGGGACTGGACTGGGCCGCGGCCCTTGAATTAACCATCGCTACAAAAGGTGCGGAGCCTTATACGTCGCGTTTGAAAGAGCTATTTCCCCAGGTAATTACACCGCAGCAGATGGGTTTCCGAGGCTGGACAGCGGTCCGGGCGTTGCCATACCTTGGCCCGGGAGCGAAAGACCAAATGCGCCAGGCGGTAAGGGTTTACATGGAGGAACAGGATAAGCAGCTTAGTGCCACTCCGTTTGGTGTACCACCAAGCCTCGGTACCTGGGGAGGATCAGGGGCTGTTGTCGACATGGCTATCCAGATGTATTTCCTGCACGAGGCCTTCCCAGACCTCGTAGGTCCGGAGTACACACTGCGCGCCGTCAATTACATTCTCGGCACGCACCCGGTCTCCAGCACCTCCTATGTAGCTGGAGTCGGGACAGTCTCGAAGACGAAAACCTATAGCAACAACCGTGGTGACAACTCCTATATACCGGGTGCTGTCATTCCTGGATACGTCATCATCAAGCCGGATTTTCCAGAGTGCATCGATGACTTTGGATTTCTGTGGTTTGAGGATGAAGCCGTCGTCGCCGGGTCAGCAAACTGGGTTGTGGCCGGCAACGCTGCGAACGCTATTTCGAAAGAGATAAAGTAAGTCAGCAAAAAGCGTGCGCACAAGTGGCATTTGCCGGATGATCCGAAATGGTGTTCGTCCGGCAGACGCTCAGCTGCAAGTTCGATGAAGGTGCTCTCAGGAGGCATCTCTCCATCCAATGGTTGGGTTGGGCGGCCATGCGACGGTGTATCGTTATGGCCGGAGACTATAGGCAGTTGAAGGCACACATGCGCAAATTTCTATTTGCAGGGCTAGGTTTTGCGGTGATCTGCGCTGGAGCCTTGGCGCAGTCGAACACATCAACGCAGGACGCTGAAAAGCCAGGTGAAGCAGCGCATACCGCGTCGACTGGCGGGGCGCACGCCGCAGTACTCGATGCAGAGCATCGGCCAATTACAGCTGGCGGTTTCGTGAAGAGTGGGCCGATCGTCTTTGAGGACATCGCGGAGAAGAGCGGGCTGGCGAAGTGGCACCACACCATGGGTACGCCGCAGAAGCAGTTCATCCTCGAGACGGTGGGCTCGGGCGTCGGGCTGCTGGACTACGATAAGGATGGCTGGCTCGACATCTACATGGTCAATGGTTCGACGTATGAGGCGCAGGCGGGCAAAGCTGCGGCTCCGCACGCGGCATTGTTTCATAACAACCATGATGGGACGTTTACCGATGTGACGGTGAAGGCAGGCGTTACGAACGAGCGCTGGGGATTCGGTGTGACGGTGGCGGACTATGACAACGATGGCTGGCCGGACATGTATATCTCGAACTTCGGCAAGAATCGGCTGTATCACAACAACCATGATGGGACGTTCACGGATGTCGCGGAGAAGGCGGGCGTTGCACTGGGCAACTGGTCTACCGGTGCAACCTGGGGGGACTATGACGGCGACGGCAAGCTGGACCTATTCGTGCCAGGATACGTTCACTACGACATTGAAGAGCAGGCGGCGCAGGGCTCGAAGAACGTGTCATATAGCTTTTGCCAATTTCGCGGCGTGAAGGTAATGTGCGGGCCGCGAGGGCTGAAGGGCGAGCCGGACCATCTCTTCCACAACAATGGGAACGGAACGTTCACGGATGTGAGTGTAGCGGCCGGGGTTTCGGACTCGAGATCGGCTTACTACGGGCTGGCGTCGCTATTTGTCGATGTGAACAATGACGGCAAAGTTGATCTGCTGGTAGCAGATGATTCAACGCCGAATTATCTCTACGTGAACAAGGGCGATGGGACGTTTGAGGATGCCAGCTTTGCCTCTGGATACGCCCTGAATGAAAGCGGGCGCGAGACGGCGTCGATGGGCATTGCGGCCGGCGACCTTACGCATAATGGCAAGATCGATTTGTACAACACCACCTTTTCCGATGACTACAAGCCGCTCTATCGAAACGATGGTGACGCAAACTTTACCGATGTGAGCTACCAGATGGGCATAGCCGAACCGACGATTCCGTTCCTTGGGTGGGGTACGGCGTTCTTTGACTATGACAACGATGGCTGGCTTGATCTACTGGAGTCGAATGGGCATGTGTATCCAGAGGTCGATAAAGTTCCATGGGGAACGAGTTGGCAGCAGCGACCATTGCTGTTTCACAGCGTTGCAGGCAAGCTGGAGCTGGTTCCGGCGGTCGAAGGAACGAGCCTTGCGAAGGTCGGAGTAGGACGGGGGCTTGCGTTTGGCGATCTGTTCAACAATGGCCGGATCGACGCGATTATCAACAATATGGACGGAACGCCGTCGTTTTTACATAATGTCTTAGAGAACAAGAACCATTGGGTGGAGTTGAAGCTGGTTGGCGGGGCGAAGAGTCCTCGCGATGCGGTCGGCGCGGCAGTGTACGTGAGAGCAAACGGGTTTCGCCAGCGAAGCGACGTGTTGAGCGGAGGGAGCTTTGCCTCGTCGCCGGACCAGCGACTGCACTTCGGATTAGGTGGCGCGACGCTGGTTGATGAAGTTGAAGTCCATTGGCCAAGCGGTGCTGTGGAGAAGGTGAAGCTGCCGGGGATTGATGCGATTTACACGGTGTTGGAAGGCAGCGGCGTAGGCAAGTTGGAATAGGCCGCTTTAAAAGTACTTCAACTCGCTGAGGGTTGATTGACGGCAGCAGCGTCTCGAGCACAGTGTTGAGCTTAGCTGGGCTGCGACTTATGGCTCTGAAAGTCCAGGAGGACGCCGTACCACGTTGATGTGAATGAAATCGGGTAGCAGAGATTTGCGGTGCAATCGGCTGGCAGTGCTTCAAACGGGTAAACTTGTGATCACTAGTCCATTCGTTTTTAGAGAGTCAGCGATAGAGTGGCCCGCGCTCATTCAATATTCAGCAGTCCCGGCCAGGTTTCCGCAGCTTTCGTGTCCGTAAACGGAGGGGCTACTTTGCCGGCTTACAACGCGTTCGTCCGGAGGGGCACATATGGCACACGCATCGTTTGCTGGATTGCGCGTCCTTTCGCTTGAATCCCGCCGCGCCAAAGAGGTTGCAAAGCTAATCAAAACGTATGGTGGCGATGCGTTCGTGGTGCCGGCAATGCGTGAGATTCCGCTGGAATCGAATACGGCTGCGCTGGAGTTTGCGGCGTCCGCAATCGCCGGGGAGTTCGACCTGGTGATCTTCTTGACCGGCCAGGGTGTTCGGGCGATGATGCCAATCATCGAAACAAAGTACAACGCAGAGGATTTTTTGAAGGCGCTGCGCCGGACGCGAATTGCCGCGCGTGGTCCCAAGCCGCAGGGAGCATTGCGGGACCTCAAGGTGCCGGTCGGAGTGGTGGCTCCGGAGCCTGCAACGTGGCGGGAGATGCTGGGGTCGCTGGTCTCTGAATACGGCGATCTGCTTGGCGAATTTCGTATCGCCGTGCAGGAGTACGGGGCGTCCAACCCTGAATTCCTCTCCTCGCTTTCGGACCTCAGCAGGCAAGTGACAAAGGTTCCGGTATATCAGTGGGGATTGCCGGAGGACCTGCAGCCTTTGCGCGAGTGCGTACTCGCAATCGCCAACGGCGGCGTGGATGTAATTCTCTTCATGACGGCTGTGCAGGTGATCCACCTCTTCCAGGTGGCCGAGCAGATGGCCTGCGTAGAGGACCTGCATGCCGGGCTGGAGGCAATTGTCGTTGTTTCAATCGGCCCGTCAACGACGGAAGAGTTGCTGCTGAATAACCTCAAGCCAGACTTTGAGCCATCGCGTCCCAAGATGGGATTCATGATTAACGAAGCCGCACAGTACGCCGGCAGGGTGCTGAAGCAGAAGCGCAGCGGCATCGACGTTGCGCTAGCGACGCGTCTGGCTGGGCTTACCTTTGCACCGACGCTTTCCCCAGGTGCGAATGGCGATGAAAGTTCTGCGGTGCAGATCGCGCGGCCGGTGCGCAAGGTTGCTCCTTCAACAGCGACGATGGCGGGCTTCCGTGATGGATTGGCGCCAATGGATTTTCTACATGAGATCAGCAGCCGGATTGCTGCGGCGGATTCATTTCACATGGTGCTGGAGCGGATCGTCGAATTTGTAACGACAGTAATTCCGTGCGACTCGTGCTTCATCTATGTGCTTGAAGATCAGAACCTGGTGATTCGAGCTTCAAAGAACCCGCATGCGGATGTGGTCGACCAGGTGGGCATGCCGATCGGGCAGGGAATTACAGGTTGGGTGGCAGAGCATCGCGAGCCCGTCGCGCTGGCGGCGAATGCTTCAAACGATCCGCGATTCAAAGCGTTCAAGAACCTGCCAGAAGATCACTTCGAGGCGATGCTGTCGACACCGATTATGAGCGCGAGCAAGGTGGTGGGAGTTATCAATCTGCAGCACCGATTGCCGTATCAACATAAGACGCACGAGATAAGATTGCTCTCGATGTTGGGATTCCTGGTGGGTTCCGAGATAGAGCGAGCCCGGCTCGAGACTGAAAACCTGCAGCTGGCGGGAAGGCTTGAGACGCGCAAGGCGGTAGATCGCGCGAAAGGAATCCTGCAGCGTGACCTGACGATCAACGAGGATGATGCGTATCGGATGATGCAGCGCGAGAGCCGTCAGCGGCGAAAGTCGATGCGCGAGATTGCGGAGGCAATCCTGTTGAGCGAAGACCTGCGGAAGACCCGCCCGGATGCGTTGGCGAAGTGAGCGTTTCATTAGGCCAAACTCACTATCGGTGGAGGACTAGACTAGAAGCATGGAGCTCGCCGCTTTCCTGCCACTTTCGATGACAGACATTGCTGCCAAGGTTGAGCAGGGAGTTCGCATCGATATGGATGAAGCACGCTGGCTCTGGCAGAACGCGTCTGTGGCCGAGTTGCAGCGGCTTGCCGGGATCGTTCGCGGGCGATTTCATGCTGCGGGTGAATGCACATACATGGTGATGCGCATCATCAACTACACCAATGTGTGCGTTGCGCAGTGCGACTACTGTGCGTTCTACAAGCTGCCAACGCAGGATGGTGGTTATGTCATGTCGCAGGAGCAGGTGTTTGCGAAGCTCGATGAACTGATTGTTCTGGGCGGAGACCTTGCAGCGTTCAACGGTGGCTTCAACCCGGCGCTTCCGCTGAGCTACTACTGTGGTCTCTTTGCCGCCATACGCGCGCGCTACGGTGACACACTTGAGTTCTACGCGCTCACAATTGCGGAATTCATGTATCTTGCCGATCACGCAAAGATATCCTGCGCCCATGCAGCGCAGAAGCTTAAGGCTGCGGGAGTGCGATGGATCACTGGCGGCGGGTCTGAAATCCTGACCGAAGGTTTTCGTGCGCGACATTCAAAGTTCAAGTACACGGTGGCAGAGTACTTCGAGGCGCAGCGGGCGATCATTGACGCTGGCTTGAAGACAACGGCAACGATGGTGATCGGATTTGACGAGACGCTGGAAGAGCGCCTCGAACACCTTGAGCGGACGCGTAGTTTTCAGGATGAGACGGGTGGACTGGCGAGCTTTCTTTGCTGGACGTTTAAACCCTACTTCACGCAGGTAGGAGGAATCGAGATTACTACGGCCGAGTATTTGAAGCATCTCGCGCTGTGCCGGATCTTTCTTGATAATGTTTCGCGCATCAGGACATCTGTGCTGACGCAGAATCGGTTGGCGCTTGATGGATTGAATTACGGTGCAGATGACTTCGACCTGCCCATCGAGGATGAGGTAACGCAGAAGGCGGGTGCGACGATCAGCCTGGACTTCGAGCGGATCCTCGACTATGCACGCGAGCTTGGCTACGAGCCGACTTACCGGCATGTGGCGCTTGCGCCGGTCTTGAACACATAGCTACGGTTTCGTGGAGTGGTGTGTCTTTGATCGGAGACAAAGGCTACAGCACAACCGACGCGGGAACCCTCCATTACGCTCAAAACGACCTAAACATAATGTGAGACATTCCCCGTATGCATGCATCCTGAGCCGGATTCTTCTAGCCGAGAGGAAAGACGAGGCATTGCGGCTTTGAGAGCGGAAAGCTCTTGCCGGTGCTCGACAACTGCCCTGAATTAACGTCACGAGGGAAGATGGCGATGTTGTCCGAACCCTGATTTGCGACGAGCAGGAAATGTCCGGTGGGGTCAAGGGTGAGGTGGCGTGGGACTTTGCCGCCACAACTGCTTCGGCGCTGGTAGGTGAGGCGGCTACCGTCCACTGAAA
>CAHJWN010000013.1 GCA_903642265.1 Acidobacteriaceae bacterium
TGTGGCGGAGAGTGGGGGATTCGAACCCCCGATAGAACTTTTGGTCCTATAACGGTTTAGCAAACCGCCGCCTTCAGCCTCTCGGCCAACTCTCCACTTTGTTCCCGGCTGCGGGCGCAGTCGCGGGGCTATGAGCAAATTATAGCGTGGCTTCAGTGATGTGAAACGGGATTTTCCTTCATCCTCAATCAAGAACTCGATCGGCAGGCTCATGATTCGCAAGCTGGCAACCTAAGGGCACAACGATCTACGCCGTTCGCAATGTTCTAAGATGACCGTTCAGGATCGATCCGTCACATTCCTGAGAACACCAACGATTGCTACATGGAGGTACACGGAGTGCCCTTGGGCGGTGGAAGTCTGGTCGCTCGCACCTCGCGCCGCATGCGGCTTATTCCGCTGATTGCAGCAACCTTCTTCATGGTTTCTGGCGGTCCCTATGGAATCGAGGACATCCTGGGCAACGCCGGCTACGGCCGCGCACTTATCCTGCTCATCGTTATACCAATAATCTGGAGTCTGCCTACCGGCCTTATGGTTGGCGAGCTTGCCAGCGCTTTGCCCAAAGAGGGTGGCTACTACTGGTGGGTCAAACGAGCCCTGGGAGGCTTCTGGGGCTTTCAGGAAGCATGGCTCTCACTTGCAGCCAGCATCTTCGATATGGCCATCTATCCCACGCTCTTTGTTCTCTACTTGGGGCGCTTGGAACCCACCTGGACCGCCGGCTACTACGGAACTCTTTGGGCGCTTGGAGTCATGCTCGTTTGTGCCGCCTGGAATCTTCGTGGCGCGCGTGCGGTAGGCGAAGGCTCGGTCGGCATGTTCTACCTGCTCACCGCTCCGTTCATCGTGCTCTCTGCACTCGGCATCTGGGCGGCATTCACACGCCATATACCCGGCAGCGGACTTGCCGCCCTCTCGCGACCAGTTGCGACCCCTCTCTTCTCGGGTGCAGTTCTCGTAACGCTCTGGAACTATATGGGTTGGGACAATGCGTCCACCGTCGCGCAGGAGGTCGAGGATCCGCAGCGAAACTATCCACGCGCGATGATCGCCGCTGCCGCGCTGGTGGCACTCTCCTACATCATTCCACTTACGGCAGTCGGGCTTAGTGGCATGCCTGCTGACGCCTTCTCGACCGGTTCATGGACAGATGCGGCCCGTCTACTTGGCGGTCCCGGAATGCTCGGAAGAGGCTTGGCTTTGGCGGTGGTTCTCGGCGGAATGCTGAACGGTATGGGCATGTTCAACGCGCTGGTGATGAGTTACACCCGCGTTCCATATGCGCTTGCACAAGAAGGTCTGCTGCCTGCGGCTTTTAGACGGACTACCGCCGCAGGTGTCCCCTGGGTGAGTGTTGCCTGCTGCTGCGTTGCCTGGGCATTGGCGTTGCGCCTGCCTTTCGAGCGGCTCATCTCGATCGACCTTGTTCTGTATGGCGCGGCCCTGCTCTTAGAGTTTGTCGCCCTTGTCGTTCTGCGTATCAGGGAGCCTAGCCTTGAACGACCTTTCAGGGTTCCAGGCGGAACCGCCGGAGCAGTTGCCGTTGGGGTCGGGCCTGCGATGCTGATCGTCTATGCTCTGTGGGCAGCTCGGGATGAACACGTAGGCGTTGTTCACCATGTCACCATCCCTGCTCTCCCGTTCGCGGCTGCAGTCGCAATCCTTGGCGCAATCATCTACGGCATCGCAACGCTTATACAAAATACAGGGGCTCTGCGTAGACGCGTGAAAACGCCGCCCGTGGTGTAATCCGGGCGGCGGTCTAAGTCTTTCGTCTTCGAGGTAAATCAGCAGCTACTCGTGCGGGACTGGCTTCGGTTCAGGGTTGAGCTTGTTGTCAATAAATTTCTGTTGCGCCTTAAGCACCGTGTTCCGCGCGAATGCGGCATCGCGCCAACCGCGAACTTCGACGCGCTTCCCCTCAAGATCTTTATAGATAGCGAAAAAGTGTGTGATCTCGCGCAGCATGTGCGGATAGATTTCCGAGAAGTTCCACACATCCTTGTAGCGCGGATTTCCCTTTCCGACGCATAAAATCTTCTCGTCGCCCAGGCCTTGATCGAGCATCTCGAGCACGCCGATCGGCCGCACTTCCATTACGCAGCCCGGAAAGCTCGGTGCATCGACCAGCACCACGCAATCGAGCGGGTCCCCGTCCTCACCCAGCGTTGACGGGATGAATCCATAGTCGCCCGGATAATGCACTGGCGAGTAAAGATTCCGGTCCAGCCGGAAGACATGAAGTTCCTTGTCATATTCGTATTTGTTGATCCCCTCACTCGGGATCTCGATGACGGCATTGATGACCTCAGGACACTTCGGGCCAACCGGAAGCTCTAGGTAATTTGTCATTTCTCAGCAATCTCTTCTCGGATAAAGTTTTGTGGGGGAGTTACGTCGGTTCGGAGACCCAAGGGTTCGAACCCACACACTTACGATACAGCAGTGGAGGTGGAGGCTCACAATGCCCCCTTCGTTGCAGCGTTGCCAATCTATAATTGAGGTCTATGAAGGCTCACGTGTATGTAACGTTGAAGCGCACCGTGCTCGACGCACAGGGCAAGACCATCGCGGACGCACTGCGGCGTATGGAGTATAAGGGCGTGGCCGATGTCCGCCAGGGAAAGTACTTTCTACTCACTCTGGAAGACGGTCTTGAGTCGAAAGCCGCAGAGGCAGAGGTCGAACGCATCGCCCGTGATGTGCTGGCAAATCCTGTAATCGAAGAGTTTACTTACCGGGTCGAAGGCTGAGAAGCGCACGGTTGTTTCTGACAGCGCTAAGTTCCACCGTGCCAAAGTTTCAGGGGGCCTCACGCCGTCTCTCCCACAGCCAGATGCTAGCCTCTTATTGATAGCGAAAGCTGGACACGACAGGCGGGAGCAGCGTTTTGAATCACGAAGCAATTGCAGTAGATCCCAAAGATATTCTTTCACCGGGCACTGGTAGCAGCCGGTTCGTCCGTGCCTGTCTCAGGCAGCCTGTAGACCGCACCCCTGTCTGGTTCCTTCGTCAGGCTGGTCGCTACATGCCGGAGTACATGGCCGTTCGCAAGCACCACACGCTTCTTGAAATTTGCCGCACCCCTGAGATCGCCGCCGAGGTGACTATCACCGCGGCTGAACGTCTCGGCGTCGATGCCGCCATCATCTTTGCCGACCTTCTATTGCCCTTCACGCCGATGGGCCTCGACTTCGAATTTGTCGCCGGCGAAGGTCCGGTCGTCCATACCCCCGTCCGCTCTTTCGAGCACATCCAGTCTCTCCGCACCGATCGCGCAGACGAGTTGAACTACGTCGCCAAGTCGATTGAAGAAGTCGCGAGGCACTTCGCCGCACCGCGCCCGGACGGCGATGTACTCGGCATCATCGGCTTCTGCGGAGCGCCCTTTACCCTTGCCAGCTATATGATCGAAGGTGGTTCGTCGCGCAACTACATCGAGACCAAGAAGCTGATGTACTCAGACTCTGCCGCTTGGTCCTTGCTCATGGAGAAGCTGGTATCTGTTCTGATTGCGTTTGCAAAGCAGCAGGTCGAGGCTGGTGCAGATGTCATCCAGATCTTCGATAGCTGGGCCGGTGCGCTGTCAGTCACCGACTACCGCCAGTACTGCCTTCCATGGACGAAGCACCTCGTCGAGCAGGTCAAGGCAACGGGCGTCCCGGTCATCTACTTCGGAGTTGATACCGCCTCTCTCCTCTCGACGATGCGCGAGACCACCGCCGACGTAATTGGTCTCGACTGGCGCGTGCCGCTTGAGGTGGGCTGGAAGTTCGTGGGCGATGGCTGCGGAGTCCAGGGAAATCTTGATCCCGTCAGCCTCTTCGCTCCCGAAGATGTGCTTGAGCAGCGCGTGCGGGAAGTGCTTCAATCGGCTGCAAACAAGCCCGGTCACATCTTCAATCTCGGCCACGGCATCGTACCCGGCACGCCCGTCAATAACGTCATACGCGTCGTCGAACTGGTAAAGGAGTACGGCCGCCATGAGTGATGAGACCTTAATCCAGTCGCACGATGCCGTGCTTCTCCTTGCGCACGGAACACCTGATGTCCTTGGTGAAATGGCCGAGTATCTTGGCAAAGTGACCGGCGGACGGCAGCTTCCGCTCGAAGTCGTACAGGAACTACAGCACCGCTACGGCGAGATCGGCCTGCAAGAAACCCCCGGCGAAGAGGCTCCACCGCTTACAAAGTGGACGCTCACGCAGGGGTTTCTGCTCGAGCAGGCACTCAACTCCTCCGGCCCAAACACCAAGGTTTACGTCGGTATGCGCAACTGGCATCCGTTCATCTCCGATGTTGTAGGACAGATGCGCGCCGACGGCGTGAAGCGCTTCAAGGCGGTCTGCCTCGCGCCACAGAACTCTCGTACCAGCGTTGGCCTCTATCGCAAAGCTGTCGCCTCCGCAGCCAACGGGATGGAGATGGAGTTCGTTGCTGGCTGGGCCGAGAATCCTACTCTCGCCCGCGCATTTGCCGACCGCCTCTGGCCAGCCTGGGCTCAGGCGTGCGCGGAATCTGGCAGCCGCGTGCCCGTTCTTTTCACCGCGCACTCGGTCCCATGCCGCACCATCATGACGGGCTCTGCCTCCGTCGCTGGTGCACGGCCCGGCACCCCCGAACAGGAGTCGCCTGACCCTTACCCGGTTGAGGCGAAACGCACTGCCATCATGGTCGCTGAGATGATGAAAGCCGTCGGCATGACCGAGAAGGACTGGTACTTCGCTTTCCAGAGCCAGGGCATTAGCGGCGGTCCTTGGATCGGCCCTACCGTAGAAGACACCTTGAAGAGCCTCAAAGAGCAAGGCGAAACCGGGGTGGTCATGCAGCCGGTCGGTTTTCTTTGCGATCACGTTGAGATCCTCTACGACATCGACATCGCTTTCACGCAGACGGCCAATGATCTCGGCCTGAAACTCTGGCGCGCCGAAAGCCTTAATGCCTCTCCTATCCTTGTTCAGGCGTTGGAAGAAGTTGTGAGCGGGGAGTACGCCGCCAACGTCGATGAAAGCGTCACTATCTAGCCCTAAGATGAAGCGAATCGCCATCATCGGCGGCGGCATTGCAGGCGTCACGGCTGCATGGCAGCTCTCTCGCCTGGCTGCTGAAGGCGCCGACCTGGAAGCAACGCTCTTTGAAGCTTCACCTCGCCTGGGCGGCATCGTCGAGACCGTTCGTGAGGCCGGTTTCATCGTCGAGTGTGGCCCCGACGCCTGGGTAACTGAGAAGCCCTGGGCACGTGAACTCGCAGAAGAGCTTGGTCTTGGTGACGAAATAATCCCCTCGAACGACTCGACCCGCAAGACCTATATCATGCAGCACGGGAAACTGGTCGCCATGCCCGATGGCATGCGAATGATGGTGCCCGCCGATGTCGATGCTCTCGACCGATCAAATCTCTTCAGCGAAGTCGCCAAGTCCGCCTTCCGCGCCGAAACAACAATGGCCGTCGAACTCAAAGCGGTCGCGCCAGAGCACGATGAAAGCGTTGCCTCTTTCGTTCAGCGCCACTTCGGCACTGAGGTCCTCGACAAGATTGGCGCCCCACTTCTAAGCGGCGTCTTCGGTGGCGATGTCACCAGGCTCAGCGTCCGCGCTGTCATGGCTCCGTTTGTTGCCATGGAGCGGGCCCACGGCAGCCTCATCCTTGCCTTACAGCAGCGACTCAGAGAGTCAGCACCTCAGCCGCAAATCTTTACAACTCTCAAGAGCGGCACCAGCAGCCTTATTGAAAAGATGGTCGCCCAGCTACCCTGCAACTGGGTAAAGCTCGAAAACACAGTCAGGGCAATTAAGAAGTCTTCGACAGGCTGGCAGATTGAGACTGCGTCTGGCTCGAATCGATTCGACGCACTCCTGCTCGCAACGCCGGTCGATGTCGCACGGAATCTTCTCCGGCCAACAGACCCGACCGCTGCCGATCTGATGCAGATGGAGACCAGCTCCGCTGTCATCGCCGCTTTTGGCTTTCAAGCTCCCCTCGAACTTCCTGCTGGGTTTGGCTTCCTCGTTCCGCCCGGCTCAAGCGGGAGCCGGCTTCTTGCCGCGACCTTTGCCGACCAGAAGTTCGACGGTCGGGCCCCCGCCGGCTCCCGCCTTATCCGCGCATTCTTCGGTGGTGCCACCGCCGACAGCCTGCTCAACACGAGCGACGAAGACATCGCGTCGCTCGCAATGGAAGAACTGCAACAGATTCTTGGACCGCTCCCGGACCCCGTTCTGACGGTTGTTCGCCGCTGGCCGCGCGCGCTTCCGCAGTACGCGGTCGGTCACCTCGAACGCATGGCTGAGTTACACCAGCGAGTTCGTTCAGACCAGAATCTTTGGCTGCTCGGCAATGGATATCGCGGCGTCGGTCTCCCCGACCTGATCCGCGAAGCGCGCTCCGCCGCCCGCGAGGTGGCCGCGCACCCGGCCACCGTTCGGTAACATCAGGTCGGCGTTTCGGTATCTAATGGGGCAGGAGAAATCAACATGCCGCAGAGCCCACACGATCGCGCCGCTGAATACCACAACCTTGCCGCACACGCCCACCAGGCAGCTGCTACTGCCCATGGCAAGGGTGATCATCTCTCCGCACACGAGCTTTCAAAGCAGGCGCACGAGCATTCGACCCAGGCCCATCAGCACTCTGGAGAGATGCTTGCCGAGTCAGAGACGAAGTTGAAGAAGTAAGTCATCGCCCATGCGATGGATCAGGTGAAGCCGCCACGTCTAAATCCAGAACGGATCCAGCTAACCCCGCGTCGGGCACGTAGCAGTTGCCATCCGCCGCATAGGTTTTAGCGCAGGCGGCAGTATTTTCTCTTCGTCGTGGAGATTGCGCGTACTGCCATACCGCGGCACCTTCTGTCCCGCTCTTGGCGAGGGCTGGTGCTTGCAGTGTGCATCCACTCGATGGCGGACACGCGTCTTGATACACCCACAACACCACCGGATGCAGACGGCGGATAACCACCTGCTGGTCGATGTCCTGGGCTGTCGAAATCCGGTGCCCGTGTCCCTCGTCGACCTTTTGTCCGCTCCCATAGACTCCTGGTCTAAAGCCCGCTGCCGCCACCGTCTCGGTCCATCCGAAAAGATAATCCGCTTGTTCGGGCAGCATCCTGCCACCTTCTTCCTGGTCGAGAAAAATGATTGCTTGTGGCGCAAATCCTTCCCGCAGCGCCGCTGTCACAGCTTCCGCTCCATCCCGTTTTCCTAATGCCCCAGGGTCTTTTCCTGCAGCCTTGATCTCCGCATCGGTCTTACCGTTTGCCAGCACAAGGAATCCGAATCCATGCGCTCGTAGAACCTCTCGCTTGCCGGCCCAGGAGTTTTGTTGCTCCCCAGGGGGATTCGTGAGCCAGTACCCAACAAAGTCGAAATGCTGCTTCAACGCAGGCAGCGAATTATCACCCGGATAATCGTTACGATCGAAACCGAGGAAAGTGTTTCGCTCGACCCCAGCACCTTTCTGCGCGAATGCAAGTCTCCCACCGGTCGAGGCAACAAATACGACCACCATCGTCCAGGCAAGCCACCTCGTTCGCAAAACAAGCTCTATCATCTAACCCGACCTCGCTCCGGTAGAATAGCGCGGCATCCACATACGTCAGCAAGAAGGAAGAGATGTCCTCAATCAGCGAACTCGACCAACGGTATCCAATCGGCCGGTGCCAGATACCAACCAGCATCTCGGCCGCCGATCTTCATGAAGCCATCGCGACCATCGCCGGCTTGCCCGCGCTGCTGCGTCAAGCAACCGCAGCTCTTTCTGAAGCCCAGGTAGACACGCCCTATCGGAATGGTGGCTGGACCGTCCGCCAGCTCATTCACCACATTGCAGACAGCCACATGAATGCCCTCATCCGTGTCCACCTCGCACTCACTGAAGATTGGCCCACCATCAAGCCCTATCGAGAGGCTGCATGGGCTGAACTGGCAGACTCGAAGGCTCCGATCGTTCTATCGCTGAACATTCTCGAAAGCCTGCACGCCCGCTGGGCCATACTGCTCAGGTCGCTCGACGAATCGCAATGGCAGCGCGGCTTCCTTCATCCCGAACGCGGCCCATCAAACCTCAAAGAGGCTACGCTGCTCTATCATTGGCACTCGCGGCATCACCTCGCACACATCACTGCATTGAAACGTCGGGAGAACTGGTAGCTTCACGAAATACAAACAGGCCCAGCTTTGCGAATGTATGCTCTAGCGATGAAGCCCGGAATTGAGCATTCTCCCGAGCAAACGCCGCAGCAGATCGTCACCGTCCTCGAAGAGTTCCTCGCCGAGCATCCGCAGGCAGTCCTTCTTGAAGACGGCAAGGCGCTCTTTGACATGCGCTTCGCCGAATACACCCTTGCTACTGAACATGGCCGCTGCTCACTCCATCTTTGGAGCGATGATCGCAATCTCGTTCGTCGAGTAGGCGCAGCATCGATCCGCAAGACTGTCCTTCGCCTCAGCACCTACCGGTTCGGTCAAACCAAGCCACAGGTGCTCGAGCTCGTCGCTGACAAAGATCGGCGCCCGCCCTCAACCCGTGAAGCCACGCGCACTAAGTATCTCCGTCGTATCGAGCGCATACTCCTTCGCCACTTTCCCGATTGGCAGCCCGACGCTTTCCGCACCTCCATGGATCTCGAACGCAGCTTCGGTCCCGCATACGCGCGCGGCATCATGTACAAAGGCACGCAAGCCTGGGCCGTGATTGCAGTCAATCAGGAAGAAACGCAATCGACTGTGGACGGCATCCTGACGCTTGGCATCCTTTGGCTGGCGAACTGTCGCGAGAACGCAGGCGGTCGCCGCCTTTTCCAGGGCCTGAAGATCATCGCCCCTCGGGGCATGGAGACACTCACCCTTTCGCGCCTTGCATGGCTCAACACCGATGTCGCGAAGTGGGAGCTCTACGCCTTCAACGAAGGGGCTGACGAGCTTGAGGAACGCGACGCCACTGACCATGGCAACCTGCTCACGCGCCTGCTGCATGCACCAAACCAGGCGGCAGCGAAGGAACGCTTTGCTGAATCGACCTCCCGCATCCTGTCCGTTGTTCCAGAGCTAATGCGCACTATGGTCGAGCAGCGCATTCGCGGCGGCACCGAGTTGGCCTTTCTGCTGCATGGACTTGAGTTCGCCCGCGTCCGGACCGGCTACTCCGCGCAAAGCTTCAACCGTCTGCAGGAGATCACCTTCGGCGCAGGAGCCAACGAGGCGCCCCTTACCCCTGAGAACGAGTCTGAACTCCGAGAGCTAGTCGAACGCCTTTTCGCTCGTCGCTGCTCAGCTGGCAGCCATCGCGATCCGCTCTACCGCATGCAGCCCGAGCGCTGGCTGGAAAGTCTGCTCCGCCGCGACCTCATCCCGATCGATGATCGTCTCGATCCTACGCATGTCTACACCCAGGTTCCAGCTTTCGCCGCATCTGACCGCGGCATGCTCGACCTGCTCGGCGTCACATCCGACGGCCGTCTTGCCGTCATCGAGTTGAAGGCCGATGAGGATCTTCATCTCGCGCTGCAGGGCCTTGATTATTGGATCCGCGTCCGCGCGCATCATCTCGAAAATCCAGATCGCACCACCGGCCTTGGGGAGTTCCAGCGCAACGGCTACTTCAGCAACATCACACTCTCCGAACGCGATCCTCGGCTCTACCTGGTCGCGCCCGCTCTACGCGTCCATCCCGCTACTGAACTGGTCCTGCGGCATCTCTCACCTAAAGTGGAATGGTCGCTGATCGCGATCGATGAGCGTTGGCGGCAGCAAATCAAGGTCATCTGGCGCAAACGAAGCAGCGATCCTGCGTGGAGCATTTAGCGGGTGGCAGGTTTCCCGCGGAAGCTGAACAGCAGAAAAAGCGCCATACATCCGAAGAAGCCGATCCCGCCAAGAACGATTCCAGTCACCACCGAAGCAGTAATCGCTCCAAGAATGTTCTGCGGATCATCCGGGGATACGCCTCGTAGGTGACTCAGGAAGAGAAGGAACGCGATTGGAAAAGAGACGATAAAGATGCCCAGTGCTGAGAGCAAGGAAATGGCTGTCCACTTGAACCAGCCTGCCTCTGTCCTGGGGTTCTTTCGCCAGCGAATCTGCATACTCAGACGAGTATAACTTCCCGTATTTGCTCCACTTCGAGGCGGGTCTCCTGCTCGAAGAAATCCTCTACTGCCCCAAGCACAGCAGGTCCGTTCTTAGCCTCAAAGATGGCCTTCCGCAGTCCCGACCCACCCGGAACGCCGTGCGTAAACCAACTTGCAAACTGCTTCATCTTGCCCACGCAATCGCGATGCCGCTGGTCCCGCGCTACCTGGCCCGACGCAACAATCGAAGCTGCGCGCGACGCTTCAGCCTGTTCCTCAAGTTGGATTTCGTGCACCAGCATCTCGAAGTACGTCCGGATCATCCGGTAACGATCTGCATCTGTCGGCACATCGTAAGTTCCAACACCGATCGCTTCTTTAGAAGCCGTATATTGTGCGATCTGCCGAAAAATCCATGGATTTGCCGGCGCCGCCCGGCCGATCATTACTGCGTCGCAGTGTGTCGCGTCGACCATCGCCGCCGCATCTTCCGGAGTGCGCACATCACCATTCCCGATCACAGGAATGCCTACAGCATCTTTGACTGCGGCGATATATTCCCACCGAGCCTGCCCGGTGTAGCCATCCTCGCGCGTCCGGGCGTGCAACGCGACGGCATTCAACCCGCAGTCCTCAGCCAGCTTCGCCAACTCGACACAGACAATGTTCTTATCGTTCCAACCCATCCGGAACTTCACTGTAAAGGGAATCGAGACCGCCGAGCGCACTGCTTTGAATATGACTTTGATCAGCGGCAAATCCCGCAGCAACCCAGACCCCCCATTACAGGCAACAACACGCTTAGCTGGACACCCCAGGTTCAAGTCAACGATGTCGAATCCTGACTCCTCGCAGATGCGCGCCGAATCAGCCAGCGTCTCCGGATTCGATCCAAACAGTTGTGCCGAAATCGGATGCTCATCGTCGTAGTACGTCAGGTACCGTTTGCGTTTGGATTCACGCATCCTCGACAAGCCATCAGCCGACGTGAATTCTGTCATGATCAGCCCGCAACCGGACTGCTCATTGCTTGTTGTCGTTCCCACGTCGGACGACTCAGAGGCGGCGCTGAACATGCTCGCATTCTTGATGAACCGCCGAAAAACCGTGTCCGTCACGCCTGCCATCGGTGCCAGCACCGTCGCGGGAGCAATCTTCACGCTGCCGATCGCAAAGCTTGCAGGCACACGCGTATGCTCCGGCATTGCATGCTCGGCCGGGTCATCCCAACGCTTCTGTTCCAATGTGTAGCGCTTCTTCACCAGCTTCAGTATCTCAAGGTTCAGTATCTCTAACTAAGAGGCCCCCGCACATCGCGGAGGCCTCCTGGTTAGTAGGTGTTGTGTTCCGGTTACTTCGCGGCTGCCGTCTCTGCCTTGCCCGCATCGGACTTGGCAAACTTGCGGCGGAAGCGTTCGACCCGACCTGCGGTGTCGATCAACTTTTGCTTACCGGTGAAGAACGGGTGGCACGCGGAACAGATTTCAAGAACGATGTCGCCCTTATGCGTAGAGCGGGTCTGAAAATTAGAACCGCAGGCGCACTTCACGGTAATTTCGTTATACGACGGGTGAATTCCTTCTTTTGGCATGGTAAGGTCCTTTTCTCTTGAATTACGCGATCTGGTGTGCCCAAGCAGAAGTCGCGGATCGCTTGCAAACGGTTTACGCACGTCACATCGAAGGCCTGTCGCGACATCAATTCCGCTCCTAAACACAGCGTTTAGACACTTTACAAGTCTAACTGAAGGAATTTGATTCTCCAACGTGGAATTCGATTCGCCGCGCACCGATTCGCCGCGCACCTAGGACCCGCTTGGCCGGCCTTACCGCGATTCGCACAGGGCACACCTTGCGGGACACTGCGATACTGGAGGTTGTGACGACAGTCTGCTCAATCTGCGAAGGTGCCGGTCTGCGAATCGTCCGGCGTCCCGATGGCACTCAGTTCGCTGAGTCCTGTGTCTGCCGCCTCGAACAGCGCAGCAGTCGCATGCTTGGCCGCGCTCAAATCCCGAAGCGCTACGAACACTGCACCCTAGACAGCTACGAAACCGGCTTTGGCGGCGCCCACCGGACCCTTGGAGCAGCCCATCTCCGCGCTCGCAAGTTTGTCGAGAGTTACCCGCTTGACTCTGTCGGCACGGGTTTGTTGCTTACCGGGTCTATAGGCGTCGGAAAAACCCACCTCGCCGTCGGGATTCTGCAGGCATTGGTCTCGGAACGTGGCGCCACCGGCCTCTTCTACGACTATCGCGATCTCCTGAAACAGGTTCAGAACAGCTACAACCGCCAGGTAAACGAGACAGAACTGGAGATCCTTAAGCCGGTCTTCGAAGCTGAGGTCTTGGTACTCGACGAACTCGGTGCGTCAAAACCTACAGACTGGGTCTGGGACACGGTCGCTCACATCCTGAATACCCGCTATAACGACCGCCGCACCACCATCATCACGACGAACTACGCGAACATCGCGCCTTTAGGCGTTGACCTGGGGCAGGGAAGCAATCTACGGGCCGCCGTCCGCGAAGAGACCCTCGGAGATCGAATTGGAGAGCGTATGCGCTCGCGTCTGCAGGAGATGTGCGTCGTCGTCGAGATGCATGGCGAGGACTTCCGCCAGAAGGTCAAACGCGCCAGCTTCGCCTGACACCGTCATCATTGCCTGACATCGTTTCAGCAAACAGTCGCTGCGAGGAAGAGGGCAGCGCCTACCGCCACGATCCTGTAAATGAAGTTTGAACCTGATGTTCGTTGATCGGTCTTGCGCGCAAAGGGCACAAGGTAGATCCCGCGATGGTTAGTTGCTGCACTCTTAGAGATCAAGGGGGATGACGAGAGGGACATGCTCAGTTCTCCAGGTTTACTTCGATAAGTGACTCGCAACACAAAGGTCATCGGCTGCTTGCCTGGAAACTTGAGTCAATTCGGGAATTGGTTTGGTTTGCGTCTGACTCGAGGTTGTCTCGTCGTGCAGAACCCTTATCCTGCGACCGATATAGAATCTCCAACCATGAGCACCCCTGGTCAGCCTTCTTCGTCCTCATCTGTAGGAACCTCTAAGCCAGTTCTTTTTACCCCTCCAGCGAATGAACCGTCCGGCCGCGGGAAGGTTGTATTTGCCTTGGCGGCTGTAACCCTACTCGCCTTCATCGCCGGGCTTCTCGCGACGCGTAGCCACAAAGCAAGCACAGCATCGCCGAATGCCATTGTCCCCGTCGATATCTACGCAAAGAACCTCTCGTTTACACAACTGGCGATGAGTCAATCAACCAGCCTATCCGGCGGCACATCGACCTTCATCGACGGCCATGTCAGCAATGCTGGTCCAGACACTTTGACGGGCATCACCATGCAGGTTCTCTTCCGCAACGATGTTGCCCTGCCGCCTCAGGTAGAGACGCTGCCGCTGACCCTCATCCGCACACACGAGCCTTACGTAGACACCGAACCCGTCAGTGCTGCTCCGCTAAAGTCGGGGGATGAGGCAGAGTTCCGCCTTATCTTTGAAACCGTGACAGGTAGCTGGAATCAACAGATGCCAGACCTTCACGTTATCCACGTTGCCAAACGCTAAGCTCGCTAGCAACTTGTGATTCAGAAAATTCTGATGCGGCAATATGCCCTGAAAGACGGAAGAATTTTCCATCGTGACTTTGGTTGCTTGGAAGCCAAACGGCAAAAAGCTCAAGGAACGAGCAGAATGCAGTGACCTTAGGTTCTTCACGTCGGATGGCATCACATTTGCTATACCTCAACCGGCACTGCTCGTGGACACGTCAAAAGTAGTTACAAGTCCAGAGGAATAGCCCTGAGTGAAAATCCTCAGCAGACAAGGAGTTCGATAATGAAATCAAGGTTTCTTCCAGTCCTGGCTTTAGGAAGTGCACTAGCCGTAACAACAGCCTTTGGTCAATCAAATGATGGGACGGCGCAGCCCTCACCCACGATTCCGCCTGCTCAAGGGCGGTCCGGCAGCATGAATCCCTCAGACAGCTCTACCTATGCCACGGGCAAGCCGCTCGCTGGCCAATCGAAAGAAGGCTTTTGGGGTCACGTTAATCCATTTGCCCGCAAGAAATGGGTCAATCGGCAGGTGGATCCTATCAAGGATCGTACCAACGAGCTTGACCAGTTGCAGTCCAAGAATGCCAATGACATCAAGGACGTCGACAGCCGCTCTCAGGCAGGCGTGAATCGCGCCATGTCTGCCGCAAATACGGCGGACCAGCACGCCGCAGACGCCCGTAGCCGTGCAGATTCGGCAAACGGCGTCGCGAACGACGCGAGCAACCGCACTACCTCGCTGAATGGAACTGTCAGCAACCTGGACCAGTACCAGACAGTCAGCTCCTCGCCGGTAGTCTTTGCAGCGGGTCGCACGACTCTTGGACCGAAAGCAAAAGCGCAGCTCGACGACTTGTCCTCAAAGCTCGCAGGCGAAAAAGGCTACATCATCGAAGTTCAAGGCTATAGCCGCGGTGGTGTGCAGGCGTCGCAGGCGATGGCGGATTCAGTGGTTCGTTACCTTGTGACTGAACATCAGGTTCCTATCTATCGCATCTACCGTACCGGCTTAGGTAAGAAGACACAAAAGTCAGCAGATGGTGATCAAGCGCCCACAAACGGCGTTCTAGTCAGCCTGATGCACAACAGCCTGGCGACAATGTCGTCAAGCAGTGCGTCAGCTAGTTCCAGCTCAAAGCCATCCGTTAGCGCGAATGCAACAACCGGCGTGAGCAATCCTGACGCAACGCAATAAAGCTTATCTCAACAGGGCGTGATGAGGATGCTACTACTCACTCGCTCCACTTCTTGAGTACACAAGATCGCCGGACGCGGCCTGGACTATAGAGCGCGCCGGCAACAGACTCTCCTAACCAGAGAGAACCAAGGCAGATTGGCCCCTCGCTCGAGGGGCCCTTTTTTTGCAATCTGTTCGACATGAAGCCTGCATCAATCGTGTTCCCAGGCGACCGTCGTTTTCAGCTCAACCGTGCTGGCCTTCGCGGGCCGCCCGTCATGAGGAAATCTTTCCCCTGATCGCTGACCATGTGGACCGCGGCGCGTTCGCCCGAGGGGTCACTGATGTTCATTGCTTCAATGACCGGGACTGCCTCTACAAACTTTTCTGGTGAAAGCGGCCGCGCGAAGAAATAGCCCTGAGCTTGATCGCAACGTCGCCGCAGCAGAAACTTCAGCTGCTCGCGCGTCTCGACCCCTTCTGCAATCACCTTGACGCCCAGCCCATGTGACATCGCGATGACTGTACGTACCACCGACGCGGCGTTCGAGTCATTAGCGGCCTGGCGCACGAAACTTTGATCGATCTTCAACCGGTCGACCTGGTACTGCAGCAGGTAGTTGAAGTTACAGAAGCCCGTTCCAAAGTCATCGATTGAGAGCTTTACCCCCATCTCACGTATCATCTGCAGCGTTTTCAGATTCGCGGTTGAATTGATCATGAGCGTGTTCTCGATGATTTCGATCTCCAGGTCGCTTGCGACCAGACCACTCTCCAGCAGCGATTCCTCGATCGTCTTGAGCAGCCTTTTCTGTTCAAACTGGTTTGGCGAAAGATTGACGGAGAGCGTCACCCGGCGGTTGATTTGTACCTGAATCCACTTCGCGTCCTGGCACGCCTTATGCATTGCCCAGATACCAAATTCGGGCAACAGCCCCATTTTCTCGGCCATTGGGATAAAGTGTGCCGGCGATACCAGACCGAATCGCGCATGTCGCCACCGTAGCAAAGCCTCCATCCCGATCACCTTGCCGCTTGGCAGCTCGACCTGGGGCTGATATTCCAGGAACAGTTCGTTGTTGTCCAGGGCCTGACGCAGAGCACCCTCCATCGACAGGCGGGATGAAGCGTCCTCCAGCATCTCGGGTGCAAAAAGAACTGACCTGTTCCGACCCGCCTCTTTGGCCGCGTACATCGCCGCCTCGCTGCGGCGAAGTATGTGCTCGGTATCTCCCGCAAAATCAGGGTACAGGCAGATTCCAACGCTGGCAGTCACGTTAATCGTGTGTCCCTGCACGTGGTACGGTGCCGAGATCGCACGCAAGAACATCTCCGCGCAGAACTCTATATCCGAGATCTTCATCTGGTCGGATATCAGCACGATGAACTCGTCTCCGCCAACCCGCGCAACTGTATCAGCGCTTCGAACTTTTTCCATCAACCGTGCAGAAGCTACCAGGAGTATTTCGTCTCCAACAGGGTGACCGAGCGAATCGTTAATGCGTTTGAAGTGATCAAGATCGATGGTGAGCACTGCGAGCTTGGTTGCGACCCGTTTTGAACGCTTAATCGCCTGCGAGATCCTGTCTTCGAGCAAGCTGAATCCGATTAGCCCTGTGAGCGAATCGTGGTTGGCTACCACTGAGGTGCGATTCAACTCCAGCACGCGGGAGGTTGCATCGGAGACAATTCCGATTAGCCCGGTTCGCACTCCGTCTGAGCCGCGCAAAACTTTAATCGCCAGGTTAACTGCAACCCGGGTTCCATCGCGACGAATGAACGTCCATTCTTCTTCGCGAATCCCCTCTGCGTCCTTGCTCGCTTCGTGCTTCCAACCCTCTGCCGGTCCCGCGATTACATCGAAACCACTCAGCCGAATGCCGTGCTCTTCGTGAATGTGCGTTGCTCGTTGCGAGAGTTCTTCTGCATCATGCAGCAGTAGCAGCGATCCAGTCTGGACAAGCTCGCCGCTCCGGTAACCCGTCAGCTTCTCTGCTTCGATATTCATCGCCGTGATTGTGCCACCAGCGTCCGTCGCGAAGATGCAGAATGGGGCATTATCGAAGATCATCTCGCTGAACTCGGCGACTTTTTGATAGCGGTCCTGCACTGCCTTAAAGTCACTTAGATCGGTGCTTGTAACCGCAATAGCGTCGCCTAGTTTAACGACCTGGTGGCGCAGCAACGTGATCTTTGCTCCCGGTAGATTTACAGGCAATTCGAAGCTGAGAGGAACGCCCGTCTCTACCACCTCACAGTAGCGGCTGAACTGGTGGTCCTCGATGATGGCTTCCATCTGCTTACGGTAGCTCGTTCTAGGTCCCTGTCCACCAACGCATTGGAAGCGCTGCTCCGCCTTGGGATTGAGATAGCGGAACTTGAAATCTTGAATCCGGCCCTGCTCGTCACGAACGCTATCCAGAATGTAAAAGGCGTCCATGGAGACTTCTGCCGCGGTCAGAAAGTGATGATGCTCTTCTTCCAACGCCTTTAGCTTTGTGCTATTTGCGAGGTCCGTGTTCTTTCTATTTGCGACAAAAACCGCAACTCCGCCAACGAGTGCTCCTCCTGTCGCGGCTAGCAGGCCGAAGCTTGCTTCGCGACTTGGAACATCAGCGGAGAAAAGTAAAACGCTTCCCATGCGGAACGCAGTCGCACCCGACGTGAATAGGTGCTCCAGAAGCGTCCATGAAGAAGAATCGACGTATGGCCCCAAAGAAAACCCCTAAGAGAATCGCAAATAGTCACACAACGTGTCGTAACACAAGTTACCATCTGCGCTCTAATTCTTTAGTTACTTTAGTTGCACCATCTTCTGCATCATCCGTAGCTTCACACAGGGCTCTCGACCGAGCCACTCGTGTTTCGGGCTTTGACAAAATGACGATCCTGCATGGCGACTGACCGATTGCCTCTTGGCACACTTCATTTTGCATCGGGGCTCTCGCTGAGGCATCATTTAGAGTATGCCTCTGTCCCGGGGCACTTCATTGTTAATAAGAAAGAAGATCAAAGTGAAAATGTCTTCGTTCAAGCGGAATCGTCCTGTGCAGTTTGCTATTTTGTCCCTTGCGCTCGCGGCGGTCGCCTTCCTCTCGCCCAATGCTTCAGCACAAGACCGGCCCGCCACCCACTACACAACGAAGCATCTCTATTCTGATACTGCAGACCCCAAGGCAGACATCGCCGCTGCTCTGACTCAGGCCCGTAAGGAGCACAAACACGTCATCCTCGACTTTGGTGGCGACTGGTGTGGCGATTGCCAGGTTCTGGACATTTATCTTCACCAGGCCCCAAATGATGAACTTCTCAGCAAGAACTTCATCGTCGTTCACGTCTGGATTGGGCATATCGATCACAACCTGGAGTATCCCGAAAAGTACGGTGTACCCATCAAGAAGGGCGTGCCCGCGCTCGCTGTTTTGGACGAAAAAGGCAATACCCTCTATTCACAGAGGACCGGTGAATTCGAGGACATGCGCCATATGGATGCCTCATCTGTGACCGCTTTCCTCGAGAAGTGGAAGCGTTCTTAGCTATCACGAATGCATCGCGCCGCATGCCACTGCATCTTCCGTCTTGCACAAGCCTGGGTAGGCGAGTACCCATGGAACTGATGTCGCAACAGTCTGAATCGAAGATGCCCTTTTGTTCTTGCTGTAGGGCATGGGAGGTAGCATCGTGACTCCCGCTGATATGCCGACTGACCGTGTGCGTGCTGAATGTGCGGCTGACCCCTCCGGTCGCTCGATTCCTGGAAGGTCCAGCCTGTCGAGCACCAGGCCGGCACTCTACCGGCTGTTGGAATTGCTGCGCCACACCGCCGCAAGCGTGGTCGACCACGATTGCCTCAATCTCGCGCAGTCTGCGGCCTATTCGGCCATGGTCTCGCTCTTTCCAGGCCTGATCGTTGTAGCCGCCATCTTTGCGACTCTGCCCGATTCCGCTCCGCTCCGTGCGCAGGCAGCACTCTTCTTTGATCGCATCCTCCCCGACGATGTGAGTCCTCTCCTTGACAGCTATTTCCAGAACAGCCACCAGACCGTTCACTCGAATCGCGCGCTGGCCATAGCCGGTGTTGTCTCGCTCATCAGTGCGTCCAGTGTCATCGTCACACTCATGGAAGGTTTTCGCCGGGCCTTCCATCTCCCGCCACTGGAGTGGAACTTCTGGGACCGACGCTGGCGCTCATTGCTCCTGGTCTTTATTGCGCTGCTGCCGTTGAGCGTTGCAAGCACGCTGGTCGTCTTTGGAAATCTGCTTTCGCAGTGGATCGTCGCCAACATCGGTGCGTCTGCCGTCACGGTCGTCCTGGTAATAGCCTTTGTCGTTCGGTGGAGTGTTGCCCTAAGCAGCAGTATCGCCATCATCGCTGTGATCTATCACATGGGTATCCCCCCTGCCGGCCTTGCAGTTGCTGAGACGGAAGGCCGATCGAAGGACCACCTATGGGAATCGCTCCGCACCGTTCGCGCCATGAGCACCATGGAAAAGTCTTGGAAGCGTACCCTCCCTGGTGCGACCCTGGCCACAATCATGTGGTTCGTGACGACACTCATCTTCGGCTGGTACGTCACACGGTTCGCCAACTATTCGGAGGTCTACGGCCCGCTCGGCGCCGGAGTCGCTTTGCTTTTCTGGCTTTACATCATCTCGCTTAGTGTTCTTGCAGGCGCAGAGTTCAACGCCCTGCTCTATCCTCTCTATTGCAATCTTCCGGAACGCGAAGGTAGCGAACCCTAAACGATTCAGTCATGCCAAACATCCACATCCCCGGTTAGAATGACCTTCGACGGAATCTAATTCGGCATTGACCCGTCAGCATCGCGTCTCCTTCGCGGTCCGGGTAGGAAAGCAAACGGCAACAGCCTGATGAAATTGAAACCCGCTAGCAAAGCCTCAGACAAGGCTAAGTCGAAATCCAAGCTCAAATCCGCACCGGACGCTTCTTCGCCCGCCGCCGCCCTGAAAGTTCCGCCACCCCAAATACCTTCCCACGTCGAAGCGCCTCTTGAGCGCGGCCGCCGCGCCAAGATCGTCGCCACACTGGGTCCGGCCTGCAGCACCGAAGCTGTCTTCCGCGATCTCGTCCGCGCCGGTCTGGATGTCGCCCGCCTCAACTTTTCGCATGGCTCGCACCAGCAGAAGGCAGAACTCATCCGCATGGTGCGTAAGGTCTCCCGCGAGGAAGGCAAGCCCATCTGCATTCTTGCTGACCTTCAAGGCCCCAAGATCCGCACCGGCAAGCTGGTCGATCACAAACCCGTTCTTCTCGTTGCCGGAGAACGCCTGACGATCACCCCACGCGAAATCGAGGGCACTAAGGAGCTTGTTGGCACCACCTTTACGACCCTCGCCGAAAATCTCGAACCCGGGTCGCGCATCCTGCTTTCAGACGGATTGATCGAGCTTCGTGTTGAATCCGTCGGACGTGTGAAAGACGGTCAAGGTGATGTCACCTGCGAGATCATCAACGGCGGCATGCTCGGCGAAAACAAGGGAATCAATCTTCCTGGGATCGCAGTGAATGTACCGTCACTCACCGAGAAAGACGAAGAAGATCTCATCTTTGCCATTGGCCAGGGTGTCGACACCGTCGCCGTCTCTTTTGTCCGTACCGCTGATGACGTCCGCCATGTCAAGAATCGCCTCAATGCTCTTAAGAGCGACGCGTGGATCATCGCCAAGCTTGAAAAACCCCAGGCAATCGAACACCTTGACTCCATTCTCGAAGTCGCCGACTGCATCATGGTCGCCCGAGGCGATCTCGGCGTTGAAGTTCCACCCGAGAAGGTCCCCGCCATCCAAAAACACATCATCCGCCGTGCCGCCGAGTACCGCAAGCCCGTCATCACTGCTACCCAGATGCTTGAGTCGATGATTGACAATCCGCGGCCCACTCGCGCTGAAGCCTCTGACGTTGCCAACGCCATCTACGACGGTTCAGACGCCGTCATGCTCTCCGCTGAGACTGCCGCCGGTAAATACCCCGTCCACGCCATCGCCATGATGGCCAAGATCGTCACCGAGACCGAGCACCAGATGCGCACCGAGCCGCAACCCCAGCTCGCTCGCACCAAGCCCACGCATCTCTCCGTCGCGGAGACTATCTGCGAGTGTATGGCTCATGCCGCCGAGGACCTAGACGTCGGCGCAATCGCCATCTTCACCGAGACCGGCGCAACTGCCCGTCTGCTTTCAAAGTACCGCCCCGACCCGCCCATCTATGCCCTCTCTCCAAACGAAGAAGTGATCAACCGCGCCATGCTCCTATGGGGGACCTATCCGATCCGTTGTGAGCGTTTCCGCGACACCGACAAACTTGTCGGCATGGCCGAAACTCTTCTGCAAAATCTCGGCTATGTACAACAGCGCCAAGTCGTCGGAATCGTTGCCGGGACCCAGACGCTGTCCGGAGCGACCAACTTCATGCGCCTGCACATGGTAGGGGACCACGAAGTGGAGACACGCAAAGGAAAGAAGCCCGGTAAGACATCCGGAAAGGAACCCAAGGAAAAATCTAGAGAGAAATCCAGCAAAAGGTCGAAGCGTTAGAAAGTTGGCGGTCTCCGTCTGTCTGCTACGAAACTCTAGGTCATATACTTCCGTTGTGTGGCCCGCCCTCTGGGGCCGCTGCTACTCTCCATCTCAAATAGGTGTTCGTGTATTGATCCCCACGATCTCTTCGCAGGCGCTCCTTTAAACCGCCTGCGATCGCCTTCCGGAGATGTGAGATGGACATTATCCAGAAACAGCAATCCTCCTGCAGCGCGTGCAGAGATGGTATCGACCAACCCTTCCCATTCAGCATGGCGTTTCAACCCATCGTGAATGTAGCAACCGGAACAGTCTGGGCTTACGAAGCTTTGGTTCGTGGAACCGATGGTTCATCGGCGGCTTCCATTCTGGCTCAGGTAACCGAAGAAAATCGGTACGCCTTCGACCAGAGCTGCCGGATCAAGGCCATTACGCTTGCATCCCAGCTGCGCATTGAAGATACCGGCGCGATGCTGTCGATCAACTTTATGCCTGGCGCGGTTTATAGCCCCGCCGCATGTATCAAGATCACGTTGAACACCGCCCGAAAGCTCGACTTTCCGCTCGACAAACTGATCTTTGAGATCGTTGAAGCCGAGAAGGTGATCAGCCATCAACATCTGCGAGAGATCGTTCAGGAGTATCGCAATTGTGGCTTCCAGGTTGCGCTTGACGACTTTGGCGCCGGATGGTGCGGCCTCAACCTTCTGGCCGACATGCCCGCGAGTATTGTGAAGCTTGACATGGCACTCACAAGGGGACTGCGGGATCGGCCTCGCGCACTGGCCATCGTGCGGTCAATTGTAGAACTGGCTGGTGTCCTGCATACCGAGGTTGTCGCGGAAGGCATCGAGACCGTCGAGGAATATGAAGCGCTGCGCAATCTCGGAGTCCGGCTCATGCAGGGGTATTTATTTGCGAGGCCAGCGTTCGAGCAGTTGCCAGAGTTTTATCTTCCGTTGGAACAGGCACGAGTTGCCTGAACATGGCAAGCCTGCGCCCGACGCTAGAACTGTTCTCGCGTTGAAATTTCCAAGGAACAAAATATGTCTTGGATGAGGCGACCTGTCAGGTAAGCTGTCGCCATGATTGGTACGCAGAGATCTCCCGCTCCGAATTTCCGAAGCAAAGCAGCTTTCTCCACCCTTGGCTTTTTCGGCATCGCTCTTTGCGGACCTCTCTGCGCGCAGATGGTAAAACCACCCGTGGCTCCGGTCCGTAACGTGACGGATACGTACTTCGGCCAAACTGTAGCAGACCCCTACCGCTGGCTCGAAGACCAGAAGTCGTCCGAGTCGAAGGCCTGGATGCGCGGTCAGGCTGATTACACCCGCACCGTTCTCGACAGCATTCCTGGACGTAAGCAGTTCTCGGCTGACATGGAGAAGTATTTGAACGCAGAGGACGCTACCATCACGGACGTACAGCTGGCTGGTGAGTTCATCTTCTACCGCAAGCGTCCACGCGGTGTGAACCAGGCCAGCCTCTACGTGCGTAAGGCAGCCGGTGGCCCGGAGCGCCTTCTGCTCGATCTTCCGAAGCTCAGTACGGCGGAGCATCATATCTCGCTCGACCAGTACACTCCCAGCGAGGATGGCAAACTCGTCGCCGTTGGTCTCTCGCCTGGCGGTTCTGAGGAGCAAACCGCCCACTTCTTCGAGACCCTTACCGGGCGAGAATTGCCGGAGCAGTTGGAACGCTATGAAGGCGGCGGCTTCTCACCTGACGGCAAGATTCTCTACTACGAGCAACTTGAGAAACTCGGCCCGAATGATCCCGCCGTCGACAAATACAAGCGGCCCCGGCAGTACAGCCACGTGATCGGCACATCCGCTGTAAGCGATAAGGTGGTCTTCGGGCAGGGCGTTTCGCCCGAGATTGAGGTTGGTGATTACGTTTTCTCGGGGGCCTTCCCCGTTCCTGGTTCGAAGTATGTTGTAGCCTTCCTTGCTCCCGGCGTTGAGACATTCAGGACTTTGTATGTCGGCGACCAGGCGTCCCTGACCACACATAAGGGTTGGAAGAAGGTGGCGGACCTGAAGGACAAGGTCACCGACTTCGCAATCGAAGGCAATGATCTTTACCTGGTCAGCTTCGACGGCACACTGAACGGTAAACTCCTGCGCCTGGACGCTGCCAAACCCGATCTCTCTACAGCCCAGATCATCGTTCCAGCCTCCGATCTCGTCTTCAGCGGCGGCTTCATCGGATCGGACGTGGTGCACCAGGCCTCCGATGCGCTCTATCTGAACGTCATTCAGAATGGCTACGGGAAAGTGCTGCGCCTGCCCTATGGCGCGAACGCCAAGGCGACCATGCTCTCCGTTCCCGACGGCCAACAAAATGCGCACACGATCACCGATATCGCCCTTCCCGGCGCTGTCTTCGATCTCACATCATGGACCTCGCCTGGCGACTACTACCGCTATGACGAGAAGAAGAACACCACAACGGCCATGCTGCTTGAGCCACCAAACCCCACCGATCCCAAAGATCTTGTCTCAGAAGAGGTTAAGGTCAAGGCGCAGGATGGCACGATGGTTCCTCTTTCAATCATCTATAAGAAGGGGCTTTCCAGGGATGGCTCTGCACCCACCGCTTTGATCGGATATGGAGCCTATGGTGATGCGTTCACTCCCGGCTTTTCGCGACGTTATATGGCCTGGCTGGAACGCGGCGGCATCCTTGCAGTGGCTCACGTTCGCGGCGGCGGCGAGCTCGGAGAAGGCTGGCACCTCGCCGGAAAGAAGCTCACCAAGCCCAACACCTGGCGCGACTTCATCGCCTCCGCTCAATACCTGATTGATAACAAGTACACCACCACCGCGCACCTCGGCATCTGGAGTCAGAGCGCCGGAGGCATCCTCATCGGCCGGTCCATCACTGAGCGCCCTGACCTCTTCGCCGCCGCAGTGGACGGCGTCCCATGCTCCGATATGCTCCGACAGGAGACTGGCCCTAACGGTCCAGCCAACATTCCAGAGTTTGGCACCGTCAAGACGGAAGACGGCTTCAAGGGGCTTTTCGAGATGAGTTCCTACTATCACGTCGTGCCGGGTACGAAATTTCCCGCAACGCTGGTCACCGCCGGTGCGAACGATCCTCGCGTCGACCCATGGCAGGGCGCCAAACTTTCGGCACGCCTCGAAGCGGCAAACGCCGGCCCACGTCCAATCCTGTTTCGCGTCAACTACGACGCAGGCCATGGCCTCACGGACACCGTCGCCCAGCAGGTCTCCGACTGGAGCGACATCTTCACGTTCTTCCTCTGGAACTTCGGCGATCCCGCTTTCCAGCCGACCGTTGGAGTGCCAGCTACCGCACAGGGCAGCAACTAAGCCCGCGGCTTCACGACCGCGCGCTGCGAGCCTTCGCTCTACAATCACCACATGGGCCGCATCCGCATACTCTCCGATCAGGTGGCAAACCAGATCGCCGCCGGCGAGGTAGTCGAGCGCCCTGCTTCGGTTGTGAAGGAACTTCTCGAAAACTCTCTCGACGCCGGTGCTACCCGCATCCGCATCGAGGTCGAAGGCGGCGGCCGTAGACTCATCCGCATCGTCGACAATGGCCACGGAATGGTCAAGGACGACGCGCTCCTCGCCTTTGAACGCCACGCGACCTCAAAGCTCCGCACATCCGACGACCTGCTCTCCATCGCCACCCTCGGATTTCGCGGCGAGGCCTTACCTTCCATTGCGTCCGTCTCTCGCCTTATCCTGGAAACCCGTGCGAGCGGTCTAGCCTCGTCCCATGGAAGCTCTGATGAAGTTGGCACTATCGTAGAAATTGCCGGAGGCAAGATCATCCGGGCCGAAGACGCCGGTCTTCCCATTGGCACTACGATTGAGATTCGCGACCTCTTCTTCAACACTCCTGCCCGCCGCAAATTCCTCAAGTCCGAACAGACCGAGCTCTCGCATATTGCCGCTCTCGTCACCCACTACGCTTTGGCCAATCCGACCAAGCACTTTGAACTCCACTCGGCAACACAGGCTCTACTTGTTGCGCCGTCGGTGCGCGATGCTCACGAACGTCTGTTCCAGATCTTTGGCAACGACACCGCAGCCCTCATGCTTTCAACTGTCGCTGAGATGGACTTTGCCCGCACCGGCCTCCCCGAACCACCACCCTGGAAGCGCGAGATTGGCTACGAAGCGCCCGCACCCGGCTATCTCCGCGCCACTGGCTTTGTGTCCAAACCCGAGCTACAGAAGCTTAACCGCAACTCCGTTTACGTCTTCGTCAATCACCGCCTTATCCGTGACCGCCTTGTCCTCCACGCCCTTGCCGAGGCTTACCGCAACATCATCCCACCCACCTCATTCCCCGTTGTGCTGCTCTTTCTGGAGATTCCACCTGAGGAAGTTGACGTAAACGTCCACCCTGCCAAGACCGAGGTGCGCTTCCGCCAGCCCAGCTTCGTCCACGACTTCATTCGCGATGCCGTCCGCACTACCCTGATGGCCGCTCGACCCGCCGCCAGTTTCGCCGCTGCGCTCACCTCCGCCCCGCACGCTTCTTCATCTCTGTTGCTTGACGTAAGCCCGCTGCCCGGCGGCCCCGCACCACCTGTCTTCCAACCCGGCAATGGCTACGGCTTCGACAACAACGGCAGCCATCCGCAGTCAGAAGCTGACCCTGATGCCGCAGACGCCGAGCTCTTCACGCTCGCTCCGCCGCTGGTTCCTCAGTCTCCTGGCCGCCTTGCCTTCACCGAGGGCTCGATCGCCGTTGGATATGATGAATCCCCATCGCCGTCCATCGCAGAAGACGCCCCGCAGGGTCTCAACGCACTCGCCACGCTCAAGCCTCTCGGCCAGCTCCGCGACTCGTTCATCCTTGCCGTAAACGAAGAAGGTTTGTGGATCGTAGACCAGCACGTCGCCCATGAGCGCGTCCTCTTCGAAAAGATCCTCCGCGACCGCGAAGTGGAGCAGGTCCAGCGCCAGCGCCTGCTCATGCCGCTGCTCGTCGACCTCCTGCCTGCCCAAATGATTGCCTTCGCCTCCATCGCGGCTGAACTCGACCGAAACGGCTTCGAGGCCGAGCCCTTCGGCCCCCGCACCCTTGCCATCAAGGCCGCACCCGTAGGCCTCGAAGGCCGCGAACTCGAACGCATGTTGGAAGAAGTCCTCGCCGTTCCCGAGCGCGAGCAGCAAAGCGAAAATGCTGACACCCGCCGCCGACGCATCGCCGCCTCCATCGCCTGCCACGCCGCCATCAAGGTGAACATGCCGCTTGACCCAGCCAAGATCGACTGGCTCCTCAAGGAACTAGGTAAAACCGAGCATCCAACCAGCTGCCCTCACGGTCGGCCCATCGCGCTCAAATACACCCACAAAGACATTCAGAAAGCTTTTCAGCGAATTTAGCGACACCCAGGCCCACCAGATGCATCGCCACAAGTCCGCGTCATCTCAACCGGGAACACGAGCTGGGTGCCCGATATCTCTCTCGAGATGGGGCACCCGCTGCGACGAGCGTCAAACCGGAGCAATCACTTCGCCACGAGCCCTGCAACAACCGCAGCAAATTTACCGAGTATCTCGTTCCAGCCCTCTACTTGCCCGCTCTCTTTTGCGCTCTCCATCGATTCATTTCCAATCAAGGTGAGCTTCGTCTTGCCGATTCCCAGGTCCTCAAAGAGCACCACGTCGTGCGCATCAGCTATGGCTTCATGTTTTATTCCATATTGCTCGGGTTCAACCTTGTTGCCCTCCGCGTCGGAAAAATACATAGAGTAGACAATCTTCTCGTGCAGAACGATCTCGTGGTATTCACCACCATTCCATAAGTCCTGCCCGTCCGGAGTTCTCATGCAGATGAGAAACTTTCCACCGACGCGAAAATCCATTTTGCAGACGGGCGTTGTAAAACCCTTCGGCCCCCACCACTGCATTGCGTAACGCGGATCTGTCCAAGCCTTCCAAACCAACTCGCGTGAAGCATCAAATATCCGTGTAATAACCATCCGCTCGGTTGCGCTAATCGTGTTTGCTGTCATCTCTCATCTCCGTTTTCTTCATTTCAGTTAGAACCACATCCAACTTGTCGAAACGCTCTTCCCAGAATTGGCGATAGTTCATCGCCCATTCGCTGACTGTCTTTATTGCCTCTGGTTTAAGCGTGCACACACTCTCTCGTCCGCGCTTCGTCTTGGTCACAATCCTTGCCCGCACCAGGTAGGCGACGTGTTTTGAGATCATTTGCTGTGAAACTGCAAATAGTTCCGTCAATCCATGCACGGAGACCGGACCGTTCGAAAGCCGATCGATCATCGCCCGCCGTGTCGGATCAGCTAAAGCTGCAAAGGTCATATCTAACGTTTCCACAACCATAGGGTAGTGGATTATCCTGGGAAGTCAAGAGGCTTCAGGAATATTTCCTGCGATTGGCCTAAATCTGGATCCTGAGACGTGGGTCGGCAGGATGAACGTCTATGCCATAGGCCTTGACCAGGCGTTGTATCCGGCAGCTCCGGGCTTCTCGAAACATCTTGGTCAAACGCCCGCCAATGCGCTGCAACGCGTGCATGGGCCTATGTGTGAGTGGCGCTCCGCCTCTGTCACGGATGCGGTATCCTGATAGCAGTGTGCCGCGCGCGTTTTCACCGCAATCCGCGTCCATAATTTCTCTGAGAGAAACGGCCCCTCATTTGAAAATCTAAGTTGTCCCGAGCGCCGCTTCAGGTCGCGAAGGAATGCTGCAAGCCCGCATAGCGAGTTCATCCAGCAGGAAGGCACTACCTTGAGTTCTCCAGTCAGCCCCATCCCGACGTCAGAGCAGCTATCCGTCGCTCGTCTTGCCCAGTGGCACCAGAACGGCGAAGCCCTTCTCACCTTTGAAAATCTTCGCAGCTGGATCAACGTTGCCGGCCTTGTACTCTTCACTCCGCGTTCGGCACAGCTTCCCGCACCCGCACCGTCGTTGGTTGAAGGCGTTCTCGGCGCGACGGCAACGGAGCCCACACTCGCCGATACAGAACAGGCACGCACACTGCTCGCCCGCCTCATCTCCGAAGGCATCGCCGTTCCACTCAACCTGCTTGGCACCCCCGGTGAAACGCCCGACTTCGTCGCTACCGCCGCTGTCTTTTCCTACATTTTCACCCTGCGCGGCGACAAGGCATGGAAACAACCTCCGGCCACCTCCGGCGCAGTCAAGGTATCTCCGCTCGCTGCTGCGACCCACGAAATCCTTACAAAGCACGCTGCGCTCTCCGCTTACGACCTCGCCACGCAGCTCGGTAAAGAAGTCACCGAGTCGGCCGTCCTGCGCGCACTCAACGAACTCTGGGCGCACCTTCGCGTTATCCCGGTCAGCCAGCCCGATGGCGCAGCCACCCTATGGGAGCTCACCAGCGCGCGATTCACCAAGCACATCAAGGCCGGTGCGAATGCCGGCCAGCCCTCGGCGCTGTCGGCTCTCATCTCCCTCTATCTCGGCTCGGCGATGCTTGCCAGCGAAGAGGAGATCGAGACCTTTCTCTCACCACTGGCCGCCCGATCGCGCATACGTGACGTCATCCATGCCTTGATGGGTGCCCGCGAACTCGATACCATGGCCGTCGACGGCAAGACTCTCCTGCACGTCTCGGGCTCCCTGCCAGCATTCGCAACAGCAGATGAGGACGACCTTGCGATCGATGTCCACGCCCGGCCCATCGAGAACATCGAAGTCGCCCCGGCGCAACTCGAGGCCACCGACGCCCCCCGCATCAAGAAGTTCGTCGCGAAACCGCGCAAACTTGGCACCGGCTTCCCCAGCGACTACGGCCGCAAGTTCAGCGGCGCTCCATTGAATCCCGCCGACCGTGAACGCCGCCCCTTCGCTCGCAGCGGCAAACCAAGCTTCGGCAAACCTGCCTTCAATAAGCCTGCCTTCAATAAGCCATGGGAGGAAGAGAGATCTGCCCGCCCAGCAGCATCGTCAAGTGAGGAAGCCGCCCCCACGCAACCTGAAGGGCAGCACATCGAGCGGCCGGCAGGCCCAGCCTTCCCACGCAAGCCTTCATTTGATCGCGGAGCCAGCGAGGGCCGCCCCTCCTTCGGCAGCAAACCGGCTTTTGGGAGCAAACCAGCCTTTGGCCGCAAGCCCTCCTTCGGTGATCGTCCCAAGTTCGGTGATCGTCCCAGCGGCGGACGTCCTAGCTTTGGCGCAAAGCCCGCCTTTGGCACCCGGCCATCATTCCGCAGCGACGACTCCCGTCCTCCGCGCCGGGAGTTCACACCGCGCCCGGATGGCGAGGGCAGTGGCGACGCTCGGCCACCGCGCAAGACCTTCTCCAAACCAGGGACCTTCGGTCGCAAACGGGAAGGCTTCGCTGGCAAGCCAGGCTTTGGCAGCGACTCACGTCCGCCTCGCCGCGAATTCAACGATCGCAGCAATTCCGACCGCAGCACTTCCGACCGCAGCAGTTCCGACCGTCCCGCACGCACTTTCGACCGCAGCGCTCAAGGTTCCGACCGCCCTGCCCGCACCTTCGACCGTTCGGATCGTCCCGCGCGTTCATCGGACGGTCCCGACCGCTCATCGGATCGTCCTGGCCGCCCCTCCGGAGGCGGATTTGCTCCACGCACACCGGGCTCCTTTAGCGCTCGCCCTCGGACCCAGGGCGGCGGCGGTTTCGGCAGCAAGCCGAGCTTCGGAGGGAAGCCTTCCTTCGGAAGCAAACCCAGCTACTCCAGAGACCGTGAAAGTGCCGGCGGTTCCAGCGATCGCCCAGCCCGCCCGACCTTTCGTAAGTTCGACGCGCCGCGCGAGCGCCCGGCAGGCGATCGCCCATCCCGTCCATTTAACAGCGAAGGCAGTTCAGACCGCCCTGCCCGTAAGCCCGGCTTCAGTAGTGGCGGTGATAAAAAGCCCTTCAGTAAGCCCTCAGGCGGCGGCTTCGGACCTAAGAAGCCGGGCAGCTTCTCCGCCAAGCCCCCAGGCACCTTCGCCAAGTTTGCTGAAGGAAAAAATCCCTTTCGCAAGCCCGGCAAACCCGGCGGCAAAGGTGGCAGTTTCAAGGGCAAGGCCACCAGCTTCGACAAGCCCACTTACCGCAAGCGCAAGGATGCCGAGTAGCCCGTGACTGCAACAAACTCCTTTCTGCCCCCCGAACCCGTCGTCGTCCAGCCGCGCCAACGGCCCGTCATCGCAATCGACGGCCCCGCTGGCGCCGGCAAGAGTACCCTCGCCGCCCATCTCGCGCGAACCTTCGGCTTCCTCAACCTGGAGACTGGAGCAATGTACCGCGCGTTGGCTTTGAAGGCCATCGAGAACGACTACGGCTTCGACGAGGAAGAATCCCTGCTCGATCTCGCAGCAAAAACGCGCATCAAGCTTGAACCCCAGCACGAGGGGAACTGCGTCACGTTAGATGGCATGGACGTCTCACGCCGCATTCGCGATAAGGACGTCACCTCCGGCGCCTCGCAGATTTCCGTCCACCCTCGCCTTCGTGCCTGGATGGTCGACGAGCAGCGCGCTCTCGGCCAGGCGGGCGGCGTCGTCATGGAAGGCCGCGACATTGGTACCGCTGTCTTCCCCGACGCTGAGGTCAAGATCTTCCTCGACGCTGCACCCGAGGTGCGCGGCAATCGCCGATATCAGCAGAATCCTGGAACTCCCGGGCAGTCTAACGTGACTGAGAGCGCTCTGGTTGAGGAGATGCGTGAGCGAGACGCACGCGATCGAAATCGCATCGAATCGCCTCTCAAGCCGGCGTCGGATGCTGTGATCCTGGATTCGACGAATCTGAGTCTTGAACAGGTTCTAGCCGCAGCGGAAGAAATCGTCCGTCAGCATCTACCCACACCAAAGTAACCTTCGACGTTGCACCGAAATCAGTGCAACGAAAGAATTTAGAGGATTTTCCACACTTTTATTGGCAATGATGCTAACCTTCAGTCATCGTTTGAAACAGATTGGTTTTCTGCAACTGCTGTACGTGTACGAACCCCGATTTGGATCTTGCGGCAAATTCAACGAGCAATAAGGAAATAACGAACATGGAACAGGGAACAGTGAAGTGGTTTAACGACGCCAAGGGGTTTGGCTTCATCAGCCGTCAGAACGGCGAAGATGTATTCGTACATTATTCGGCGATCAATTCGAACGGATTCAAGAGCCTTCAAGAGGGCCAGGCAGTGCAGTTCAACGTAGTCAAGGGACCTAAGGGTTGGCAAGCGTCTGACGTTCAGCCTCTCTAGTCGTTTGCTTGATTCTGGTTCCCGGCTTTCTCTTCATCTGCAAGGGTGTGTGCATTTGGCTCTGGGCTAGAACAACGGCTGCATTCTGCTTCAAAGGTTTTGCGGGAGGGACGGCCTTGGCTGTCCCTCTTCGTCGTTAAGCCATTACTTTGCGTCGTCCGGCACCGGTGCTTCAATCGGCAGCACAGTCGAACTCGTTTTGAACTTCCTGTAATCCGAGTCTGCCACCGTCAGGCTCCCATTGAATTTGAAGAAAAGCAGTGCCCTTGCCTCACCATGGCCTTCCACCTGGGCTGGCAGCCATACCTCTCCATTTACACGCTTTTGCTGCAGTTCGAAGTTCGTCCCCTTCTGGATACTCACAAGCAGCCCTCCGCCAATCCTGAAGTTATCAACGAATCTCCCCTGCAGCTTCGCGATTGCCTTGTCCTGCTCATCCACCCAGATTGTTCCGGTCATATCGCGGATCACGCCTTCAAAGCTGTTTCGCGTCTTCGCCTTCGGATCGCCGGAGTAGTCCACGACGATCGTGTCCCGGCCCTGCATCACGACGCGCCGTGGATTTGTAAAGCTTCCTAGCTCCAGCAGCCTCGATACGGTCACCTCATCATTTCCGCGCGGATCCGTCTGTTTGCCCTTTGCATCTTCCTTCTCGCGCCGCTCTTTCTCCTTCGTTGCCTCTCTATCTACTCGTTCGGATTCGTTTCTTGCTTCATCCTCAGTTAGGACCCTGCCGTCCTTCTTCACAAGCTTCCTGACAGGAACACCATCGATCCAGAAGACGTCGTACTCCTTGATCTCGGTCTTCTTGATAGCGCCCTGTGCATCGACCTCTTGCGCAGTCTCGACAGAGTGGTATATGTAGTCCTTTTGGACCTTCTCTGCCTCTCGCTGCCGCGCCTCGACTTCGTGCATCAGCGATGCAATATCCGGGAGCGGCCTCGTGCTCGTCTCTGCTTTATCTGGAGCAATGGCAGAAGGTGCAGTGCCTTGCCCCTGGCAGCGAATGCTGACTGCAAGCAGTAGGATCCCCATGCAGACGATCTTCTTGAAGCCTCTTCCAGCCATCATCGTTTCACTATATCGGCTTGATATTCCGCTAAGTTCTCTTGTCGACCTTGGTCCCGTTGTAGCCCATTTCTTGCGCGATAATCGAAACCACCGGTAAATCACTCTGCAGAAAGGTCTAGCATTATGACAGGGCCGTCGTGTGTCTCCGTCCACGCCAAACGCCCGCGAGAGAGGAACAAATGGCCACCAAGACCCAGACCATCGCCGTCGAACCTAACCCTACCGAGTCGAACCAGAACGACCAGCAGCGGGAGGAGGTATTCAACCTCTTCCGCAACTGGGGTCATCTCCAGGCCACGCTTGATCCCCTCGGCCAGTACCTTCCTCCTGAACCCTTCCCCGTTGCCCCACCCGAAGGCGAACACACCACCGAAGCGCGCCGCTACTACTGCGGCAACATTGCTGCCGAGTTCATGCACATCGCCAGCAACGAGCGCCGCCAGTGGCTCCAAACGCAGATGGAGCAGACACCCGAGCCGGGTCGAAACCCAAAAAAACAGGCTCACATCCTCACCCAGCTCATTCGCGCCGATCTCTTCGAGCAGGTCATTCAATCGCGCTATCTCGGCACCAAGCGTTTTTCGCTCGAAGGCCTCACCGTACTTATCCCGCTCCTGGATGCCGTCTTCGAAACAAGCTCTGCGCTTGGCGTCGAGAAGTCCGTCTTCGCGATGAGTCACCGCGGTCGCCTCAACGTCATGACCAACACGGTCGGTCGGTCCGCATCCGAGGTCTTTGCCAAATTCGAAGATGTCGACCCACGCTCGGTCCTTGGCGGTGGCGACGTGAAGTATCACGTTGGCGCCACCGGCACCTACACCTCACCCGAAGGCCGCACCATTGCGCTGCATCTCGCCTCAAATCCGAGCCATCTCGAAGCCGTCGATCCCGTAGCTTTGGGCCGCGCCCGCGCCAAGCAGATGCGCCTTGATGTCCGCGCTACCAGCAACACCTTCGGCGTCACCAAGGTCCTGCCGATGGTTATACATGGCGACGCTGCGTTCGCTGGCCAGGGCATCTTCGCTGAGACCCTCGTGCTTACCGCGCTTCCGGGCTATGAGGTGGGTGGCACCATCCACATCATCGTCAACAACCTCCTTGGCTTCACCGCGCTGCCTGAAGAGTCAAACGCTTCGCGCTACTCGTCCGATCTCGCCAAGCGTCTGCCCATCCCCATCTTTCACGTCAACGCCGAAGACCCCGACGCCGTCATCCGTGTCGCCGCAGTCGCCGCCGAATACCGCGCTCGTTTTCACTCCGACGTTGTCATCGATCTTGTTGGATACCGTCGCCACGGCCACTCCGAAGTGGATGACCCCACCGTCACCCAGCCTCGTCGCTACGCCATCATCAAGGACCACCCAACGCTTTATCAGCTCTACGCCAGGCAGATCGGCGTTGATCCCGCGACCGAAGTAGCCGAGATCCAGAATCACTTCCTTGAAGATCAGAAGCTTGCAAGCCATGCGGATCACAAGCCCCGTCTTGCGCGCCTGCCCGATTACTGGAGCCCCTTCAGCGGCGGCGATTACGATTCGAAATACGACATCATCACCGGCATCTCGCCCCAGCGCGTCGCCGAACTCGTCGGCCTCACCACCAACTATCCCGAAGGCTTCCACATTCATGCCAAGGTCAAGAAGCTCTTCGACCAGCGCCTCGAAATGGGTGCGGGTAAGCGCCTGATCGACTACGGCATGGCAGAACTGATTGCCTACGCATCGCTCCTCACCGAACGCTTCCCCGTCCGCCTCAGTGGGCAGGATTCGCAACGCGGCACCTTCAACCAGCGCCACGCCGTCATGGTCGATATAGAGACTGAGCAGCGCTACATTCCGCTTGCCCACATTGCCCCCGACCAGCCCCGCTTCGAGGTCTACAACTCCATGCTCTCCGAGGCCGCAGTTCTCGGCTTCGAATACGGCTACTCTCGCGATTACCCGGAAGCCCTCGTGCTCTGGGAGGCCCAGTTTGGCGATTTCGCCAATGGCGCACAAATCATCATCGACCAGTTCATCGCCGCTGGCGAAGCCAAGTGGGGACTTCTTTCCGGCCTCGTCATGCTTCTCCCCCACGGTTACGAAGGTCAGGGACCGGAGCATTCCAGCGCCCGCATCGAGCGCTATCTCCAACTCTCCGCCAACGACAATATCCAGGTTTGCCAGCCCTCGAACGCCGCCCAGTACTTCCATCTGCTGCGCCGCCAGGCGCTCCGTCTCTGGCGAAAGCCACTTATTGTTTTCACACCGAAATCAATGCTGCGTCATCTTGATGCCTCCTCCACGCTCGCAGACTTCGCCCTGCCCAGCTTCCAGAATGTCCTTCCCGACAACAACGTGAAAGACCCACGGCGTCTGCTTATCTGCAGTGGAAAGATTGGCCACAGTCTTCGCATCGAGCGTGAGAAGCGCAAGGACATGTCCGTAGGCATCATCTTTCTTGAGCAGCTCTACCCCTGGCCCGAGAGGGAGATGCAAGCCGCTCTCGACCAGCACCACGCCACCCAGGAGATCGTCTGGGTACAGGAGGAGCCAGCCAACATGGGCGCTCTCTCTTACGTCATGCCACACCTTAAACGCATGGTCGGTGACCGCGCTCTTACTAGCGTAAAGCGCAGCGCGAGCGCCAGCCCTGCAACAGGCTCTGCCAAAGCCCACGACCTCGAAGAACGGACCCTTATCGACCTGGCGTTCGGCGCGCTTCACCGCTGACACCTCAGCATCGGCATACCTATCGATCACAGCAGTTGAGTCGCCTCGGCTGCTTGGCCGGTGCTGTCCGCTTTGGTGCCGGGCAATATGCCAGACTCACCTCATGGCGAGTGCCGCGATAGCCATATCCGCGTCATGGCGCAAACCTGCGTCGTTCGCTCACGTCAGTTCTGTGGGTCAAGCCCATGCCCTGTAGCAATGTCTGGAGCAATCTCTCGCGCATAGATCTGGTGCGACACCCTGGGCCGCTCGTCGCCCTTGTGCATCGCGTACACCCGGTCGCGTATCGCCGCATCCTCCGCCGTCACCCGCTCACGAGAGCGTAGATAATCGAGCCACGACTCCATTACAAAGGTCTCGTTCAACCGTTCCGGATCGATTGCATCACGGAAGATTCCCCACCGAATGGCTCCGTCCCTCAGCCTCACCCCGCGAAGCTCATGAATCACCCTGGTGAACGAGGCGTAGTGCTCTACCGCAACGACATACTCTACGGACACCCTCACCGGTCCGGCCGTCGCCTCCGACTCTCCCGCAAGCTGCGGTGCAGGATTCTTCCACTGGTAAGGCGTGTGGTCCGGCACCTTTCCCTGCAAGATCTTGAACCGATGCACCAATGGCAGCGTCACCAGCAGCCCTGCTCCGGCAGACAAGAGCGCAACAGGTGTGGACCTGTGCTCCGCCACAAATCCCCAGGTGATCGAACCCAGCGCCAGCCCACCTTGGAACGTCATCAGGTAGGTGCCCAGCGCCCTCGCCTGAACCCACGCCGGCACCGCCAGCTGTACCGACGTATTTAGCGTCGCCATGGTGCTCGTCCAGGCGAACCCTGCAAAGATCAGCGTCGGAATGATGATTGCAGGGAAGCGGACCTTCGCCAGCACCACCAAAGTCACCACCATGTAGACCGTCGCCACTGCGATGATCCGGTCCGCCGCAAATCGTCGCCGCACACGACCCAAAACAGTTGCCGCCACGACAGCGCCAAGTCCCAGAGATCCATTCAGAATGCCGTAGCCCAGCGCCCCCTGATGTAGATCGCGATTCGCCACCACCGCCAGCAGCGACCACACCGCCGACACGAAGAACGTAAACGTAAACGCCCGCACAAGCGACGACTGCAGCGCCGGCGAGTACCGGACATATCGCAGTCCCGACCTAATCGAACCAGCAATCCGCTCCGACGGCAACACGCTCTTGAACAGCGGCACCCGCTTCCAGTTCACCAGCACCCAGATGACGCCTGCGAACGATACCGCGTTCAGCATAAAGACTGATCCCGCTCCCGCATCCACGCGCTTGAATGCCGCCACCATCAATCCGCCCAGCGCCGGTCCCACCGCCCGGGCTAGATTGTTGCTGGCAGCATTCAGCGAGACGGTATCCGGGATCAAGTCCTTCGGCACCAGCTCTGGCACAATTGCCTGCCAGGCCGGGTTATTCATAGCCGAGCCGGTATTCAGCAGGAACGTGAACGCCAGCAATCCCCACGGCGAAACGTGTCCCAGAAACGTCAGCACGGCCAGCACAAATACGCTGACCAGCATCCACACCTGCCAGAAGATCAGCAATCTGCGTCTGTCGAAGATGTCCGCGGTCGCACCCGCCAGCAGCCCCAGGATCAACACCGGCAGGCTCGCCGCAGCCTGCATCAGCGCAATCAGCAGTGGCGAGACCGTTAGGGTCGTCATCAGCCACGTCCCGGCTGTGTCCTGCATCCAGGTGCCGACACTCGACACCGTAGATGCGATCCACCGGTCGCGAAACAACGCAATCCTGAGCGGCGCGAACCCGTTCTGCGACGTACTTGTTACTTGTAACGGAACCGCATCTGGCGTCGAATCTGGAGTCTCTAGAGGCATGCCTGCCCCTAGTCTATCGGCTGGACTAGTTCCTACGGAACAACCGCAAGTAGCTAAAGAACAAGTCGCGTAGCAGGGCACGTCTTCACCTGTGCCCAGGATGCTTCCTTGGGACAGACGCGTTCGATGCTGAGGTACGCCTCCTGAGCACTACACCCATTACATAAGCAAGCGGTCTCGCAACCCAAATCAGGGACCATAGCTTAAAGAGGAAACCCACGCAGCGCGGTGGGGGCTGATGCGTGGGTTTGCCTGTTATTGCAACGAAGTGGGTGGACTTCGCTATGACTGACTCAACCCGAAGGGAGTCTTGCCACTCTCAGAATTTACGTCAAAACTCAAACCAAGTCAATACATTCGTACACCCAAACGAGTGATGCGGCAGAACTTCGGCGCTCTGTCGGGAGTGCCAGCACTGGTGTCTTAGTATCCCAATGACTGGCGTTCTAGAATCGCAGTGAAGCGATAAAGGAGTTCGGCCCGGCATGAACCTGTTTCACCCTAAGCCTGCGCTGCTATCACTCCTTCTCTTATGGCAAACTGCACCCCACCCTGCCCGCTCTCTCAACCACTCCAGGTACCAGCGCACCGTGGCCTTATCGTTACCGTCGACTTCGAACCGCGCTTCAGCTCAAATTTGCGCCGTCCTCGACGCTGCGGTCTTTGCCCATGCCGCACCCACCCTCAAAGACCTCCGCTTATACAGCGGCCTCACCGAGGTCCCCTACGTCATCACCATCAGCGAACCTCCGCAGCAGGATACCGACAACGCTCGCATCCTGAACCTCCGCACCGTGCCCGGTGGCAAGTCCCGTCGCCTTCTCTTCGAATTGGAGATGCCGCACCGTACCTACACCAGCATCGTCCTCGATCTCGCTCCTCGTGATTTCATTGGCACTGCAACCCTCTCGGGCAGCACCACGCCGGACCCAGTCGGTGCCACACCACTCGGCGCATTTACCCTCTTCGATCTCACCAGCCAGCATCTCTCCCACAGCCTCACTATCGCAATGCCGGAGTCGACCTACTCCTACCTTCATCTGCAACTCGCGCTCACCCCTGCACCTGGCAACCCATCCTCTTCTGCTTCCTTGAACACCGTTTCTGCCGTTAACTCTGTCACTGTCCCTCCAAGCCGCGAGGCCCAGTCACTCTACGTCAACACGCAACGAAGCACCTACGCGCTTCAACAAGGGCAGAAGAGTGTCTACAGCTTCAGCCTGCCGGCCCATATCCCCATCGAGCAGGTCACTTTCACGCTTCCACCGGCCGACAAGCAGAATTTCAGCCGCAACGTCAGCATAGAGGCGCACAGCCTCCCGGGGGACCACTCGGAGAATGCCGGTCAAGCTGCAGACGTTGCAGCAGTCAGGCCTGAAGCGTTCACGGGAAACATCTTTCAGGTCCACCAATCAGAAGCCGGTCACGATATATCCGCCGAAAGCCTCGAAGTTCCTGTCGCCATCGGCTCGAACATGCAGCAATCCGCCCTGGTGGAGGTTGCCGTAGACAATGATGAACAACCACCGTTGCCTCTCACCGTGACACTCCAGATGCGCCAGCGCCGCATCTGCTTCGATGCCGCCCTCGTAACGGGGCCACTTTCGCTCGAGTATGGAAATCCGTCGCTCGAAGCCCCGTCCTACAAAGACGCATCTCTCGACAGCGCCTCGACCAACCCACGCACAGCTATCCTTGGTCCCGAGAGCGTGAACGCCAACTTCACCGCTGCACCACTCGCCCGCAAACTTGTTCAGCACCCACCCATACTGCGCTGGATTGCGCTTCTTGGCTGCATCTGCATCTTTGCCCTGCTTGTCATCCGCCGCAACCACCGAAGGCAGCACTAGGCTACCGGATCGCTGCATCCACTTCGCTGATCCAACTCGGCGATTTCAAGATCTCCCGCGGCTTCGATCCATCTGCCGGCCCCACCAGCCCATCGTTTTCCATCATGTCGATCAGGTGTGCCGCACGCCCATACCCGATCCGCAAGCGACGCTGCAGCAGGGAAGTGCTTGCCTTGCCAAACTCGAAGACCAGCCGCATCGCATCGTCGTACAAGGGGTCGTTGTCGTCACCATTGCCTTCAACACCTTCTTCTTTGCCTTTCTCGTCCTTCGGCCCTTCGAGGAACCCGTGCACATACTCCGCCTCGCCCTGGGCCTTCCAGAATGCCGTTACTGCCGCAATCTCCTTCTCAGTCACGAATGGCGCATGAACACGTTGGACCCGGCTCGTTCCCGGCGGCAGGTAGAGCATGTCGCCACGCCCCAGCAGACTCTCCGCGCCATTGCTGTCAATGATCGTCCGCGAGTCCACCTTCGTCGCCAGCCGGAAACTCATACGCGTCGGTACATTTGCCTTGATCAGCCCCGTAATTACGTCGACACTCGGCCGCTGCGTTGCCAGAACCAGGTGAATTCCCACTGCACGGGCCATCTGCGCCAGGCGCGTAATCGACTCCTCAACGTTCGCCCGGTCCAGCATCATCAGGTCCGCAAGCTCGTCGATGATGATGATGATGTACGGCAGCGGCTCCTGGCTCACGTCCTCAAACAGGTACTCGCTGCCATGATCGAAAAGCTTGTTGAACTGGTCGATATTCCGCACATGGTTTGCCGCCAGCAGCTTCAATCGCCGCTCCATCTCGCGCACCGCGTTCCGCAGCGCATTCGCCGCCAGCTTTGCTTCCGTGATGATCGGCGTAAACAGATGCGGGATGCCTTCATACATACCCAGCTCAACCCGCTTTGGATCGACCAGGATCATCCGAACCTGCTCCGGTGTGCTCTTGAAGAGCACACTCATGATCATCGCGTTGATCGCAACCGACTTGCCCGACCCCGTCGAACCCGCGATCAGCACGTGCGGCATAGCGGCGAGATCAGCCGTCACGATGCGCCCATTGATGTCTTTTCCAAGCGCAATCGCCAGCTTGCTCTTGGACTGCGCAAACGACTCGCACTCCACTACATCACGCAGCCAGATCGTCTCGCGCTCGTGGTTTGGTACCTGTATTCCAACCGTCGACTTGCCCGCCATCCGTTCGATCAGGATCGATTCCGCCGCCATCGCCAGGCATAGGTCGTCCGCCAGCCCCGTCACCCTTGCGTACTTCACACCCGCATCCGGCCGGAACTCGAACGTCGTCACTACCGGTCCGGGATTGATCTGCGTCACCTGCCCATCGACGCCGAACTCCGCGCATTTCTCCACCAGCACCCGTGCCTCATCGCGCAGCGCCTCTTCTCTCACCTCGGCATGGTCTTCGCTTTGGAAAAGCAGCGTCGAAGGCGGCAGCTTGTATCCGCGCACCGACTTCGGCGCAATCACCACGGCGACCTGGTCCGCATCCGCCCGCTTCCCGAAAGCAATGTGCTCAGGCGCGGCCACAGGCTCAGATATCGGGGCCGCCACCGGTTTCGGCATCTCCATCACCTTCGCGCTCCGGACCGGCGCCGCCTCCGGCACCAGCACTTCATCGAGAGCCCACGGTGCCGGTACATGGTCTGGCAAGTCGAACGCTTCATCCGAGAACAACGGTGCAGAAGCGGCCGCCAGCACTTCAGCATAAGGCGCCGCCGCCGCTGTTGCAGTCCCCAACGCCGTTGCCGGAGGAGCATCCACATCCGTGCGAGGCATCTTTTCCCACACCGAGCCAGTCATCGGCGTCAAAGACTCTTCGCCATATGGAACGACCGAAACATCATTCCCCCGCTTGCGCCGCCCCCACCAGCCAAACAGTCCATCCAGCAGGCTTGTACTTTCCGTGGGCTCGTACCCCTCAGCCGCAAGCGGCTCAACCCTGCGAGCCTTCGCCTCAGCCAGCTGTGCTTTTGCTGCCGCTTCCTCCCGCTTGCTCTCGTACCCCAACCCGGTGTCATCACTATCGGGGTTTCGACTCGCACTTCCTCGTGATGCCCACCAGGCCTGCATCCGCTGCACAAATCCAAATCGCGCCGCCGCCCACTCTCGCGCCGTGTTGAACGTAAATGTCGTCGCCAGGTACAGCGAGAGCGCCACCATCAACGCCACCACTATGCAAGCACCTGGCAGGTTCAGATACGTCACCAATGCATCTGCAAGGATTCGCCCGGTCACGCCTTCAATTGGTAGCGAGTGTCGCCAAAGGATTTGTCCGGGCAACAGCGCAACCGCGGCCGGAGCAAACACCACCCACAACCCCAATCCGATCGCCTTCGCGTATGGGGAGCCAGCCGGCAGTGACCGCATCCACGAAATTCCCAGCCGTACCAGCACCAGCGGCAGCAGGAAAATCGACACCCCAACCACCTGCAGCGTGGAGTCCGCGACCCACGCCCCGACAATGCCCGTCCAATTATGCGCTGGTCGTCCTGAAGTGTAACCGCCCACTGTATTGAAGGAAGGATCAGACGGAGTGTAGCTGACCAGCGCCAGCAACAGTAGCGCAGCCAGAACCAGCACCACGAGGCCGATCATCTCGTTCAACCTGCGATGCCGCGTTGGAGCCATTACAAACCGAAGCGTCCTCAATTGTGTCCCCGTCGTGCCTTGATGTCGCTCTTGGCCGTCCTGAGCAATTGCAGCCAGATAACCGATTATTCCAGACCCCGGCGAGTAAAGGGCGAAGACCGTTCCCGAGGTATCTGTCTGGATAGCACCCTGGTCCCGACCTGCTCCACATCAATTCACCACGACGGGCAAACTCGCAGGTACCCACCGCATCTACATCACTACCAACCGCGGCGATATCGATTGCCCGGCGGAGCTTTTCAACGGCTGACTGCAGGCGGATGTGCTTCGTCCGTCAGCCTGCCATGAACGATGGAGAATCCCTCTGACGTTCTCTGGCTCGACCTCAGCCACCGCTAAACAAAGACAATTTTGGAAGGAAACGAATATGGCCGAATCGATCAACAATGAAGAAGTAATCAAAGTCCTGAAGAGTGTCATCAACTCCCTTGAAGATGGACAGAAGGGTTTTTCAGATCTTGCTGAACATCTGAAGGATGAGCATCTTAGAGCGTTCTTTCTGGCAGAATCGCTGAAGCGCGCCAGCTTCCGTGGCGATCTGGAAACAGAACTGCACCACGCTGGCATCCATGATGTGAAGGAGACCGGGACCGTAGCCGCAGCCCTTCATCGTGCATGGGGCGATCTCAAGCTGAAGGTGACTGAAAGTGACCATGAAGTCCTCGTCACTGCGGAGCAAGGCGAAGATGTTGCCAAGAAGGCATACAAGGATGCTCTTGAACAGCCGCTCCCGATGAACATTAAGGAGATCCTGACCACGCAGCAGGCCCATATCGTTGCATCGCATAACTTCGTTCGCGACCACCGCAACGCGCTGGCTGGCGCCTCAAAGTAGTTCTTCGGTAGAAGTCTAATATCGCGGATAGCAGAGTCAACTCTGCTATCCGTTTTTTGCTTTTGGAAGGGGAATTGATGGCCGGCCGTCTTATCCTCGCAATACTCTTCATTGCTGCCGGGACGCTGCACTTCCTCATGCCTGCGTTTTATACGAAGATCATGCCCGCGTACCTTCCCGCGCCCCTGCAACTGGTCTATATCAGCGGCTTTTTTGAGGCGGTTGGCGGCCTCGGTCTGCTCGCTCCGGCACGCGTACAAGTATTTCCTGTGAGGCAAGTCGCGGCCTGGGGTCTCGTCGCTCTCCTTATTGCCGTCATGCCGGCAAACATCTACATGGTTACAGACCACGAGAAGTTTGCCACGATTCCGCTCTGGGCAGTATGGCTGCGTCTTCCTCTACAGCTCCCACTCATCTGGTGGGCGTGGCTATACACCCGGTCTTAGAGATGCATCGGCCCAAAATGCAGATATAACACTACGCACGAAGCCAACAGGCAATAGATCCCAAACAAATACCACCGCCCCGACTCCAGCCAGCTACTCAGCCACTTCAACGCCACAAGCCCAGCCAGAAACGCAAACACCGCCCCCAGTAGAGCGCTCACTAGCGTTCCATGGAGATCGATAGGCGTTCCGGTCGCTGCCGCCACATGCGTCGCCTTCATCAACCTGAGTCCCTCGCGCAGCACCACTGGCGGAGTCAGCACTACAGCCAGCGCAAAACTGAACCGCTCTGCCCGTTCCTTCGTTGCTCCGGCCAGCATACCCGTAGAAATTGTCGCGCCCGAACGTGAAAACCCACGGAAGGGAAGACAAAGCCCCTGCACAGCGCCAATCCAACCGGCCTGCCTCATCGTCACCGTCGCCCCGGCTCGAAGATCCGCGGAGTGATCCACAGGAGCCGCCATGCGCCGTTTCTCCAGCAGCCCGGCAATTAAAATCAGTAATCCCGCCGCCGCTAATGCGGGAGCCACCAGCTCCAGCCGCCCAAAGAGCAGTTCGATTTCCGCCTTCGGTGCGCCCTTGAACGCTGTTTTTTCGATTACCTTGACGAGCGCTTCACCGATGACACCGGTCAGCAGCGTCGCCCACACAATCCGTATAAGCACCCGCTTGAAAGCATCCGCCGTAGCAAAATAGCTGCGCTTCCACTGCTTCCAGAAGTACGCAATCACCGCAAACATGGTGCCCGTATGCAGCATTACGAGGACCAGCGTCATCTGGGGTGAAGAAGGATCCAGTCCCAGCAGCTTCTCCGCAACCACTACATGGGCAGAGCTCGAAACGGGCAGAAGTTCAGCGAGACCCTGCACGATGGCAAGGATGATGACCTGAAAGATTGGCATCCCTCTATTTTATAGCCAGCCTGACAAACGCTGACATAACGCAGGAATCCACCGCAGTCTCTGGTTCACCGGTCGGAATGCTGTGGTCCCTGGTACCTTTAGTCTCTGTCGTTCCCCAGAACCGGAATTCCCTGCTGTACGCGGAAAGCAATACTCGCCGCCCGAGCAGCAAAGTCCGATTTGGGATATTGCGCCTTCACCTCGTCCGCCAGCGCTTTCGTCCGCTCCACAGCAGCATCGGCTTTCTTCCTGTTTTCATCAACCAGGTACATTCCTGCCAGCACCCCTTGCCGGTACGTTGCGTTGTAGAGCGCCTCAGCAGACTTAGGCCCATTCGGAAATTGCTTCGCATACTTCTCGTACAGTACCGCTTCCATCTCCGGGCACTTTGGCAGCCCCTGCCAGTCCCCGCACAGCTTGTTGTCCAGCAGGTCATAGGCCGCCATTGCCGCATACCTGGATCCCGGATACTGCTTCATCAGCTTCTTCATTTCGCCTTCATAGATCTGCGGCCGAAGATATGCCTCCTGCTCCTTTGCCGAGGGCAGCGTACTCACATCCCTTCGCTCTACCTGCCACCGAACATCGGCCGAGCGCCAAGCCGCCTCACCTGCCAGCGGCGAGTCAGGATAGTACTCCGCTACGCGCCGATACAGCAGGTGTGCCTGCACCACTGCATCCTTGGGTGCATGCGGTTGCGCAGCTTCATCTTCTAAATTTGCCGCCGTCCCAAACAAAATCGCATCGCCTCCAATCGTCCCTGGAGCCACGAGACCTTTGTCGCGAATCCACCCCGATGCCGGAACCACGTTGTCCTCTGCGCCGAACTCTGGGTTGTCGCTGTCATCCGTCTTGTCGCCAACATCGATGTTGGCGAACACCCGCACCCACGGCCCATTACGATCTACCACAACTACCTCGTGCCCCGGCGTGACCAGAGAAATATGCTGCGCCCCGGCATCTGCGCTCACATAAACCGTCGCATCATGTAGCAGCGTCGCCCGGGCCGACCGGTCATACCCCGACTTATTGTCCTTATCCTTCTTCTGGGCCGCCACCGTAAGCGGAAGCAGCAGACCAAAAGCGCACACCCTCACCGAAAATAAACTCATATGCTCATTAGACGCCACGCTCCACAACCACGAAAGCCGGGTGCCCCATCTTCGCGACAGCCGTATCGTCGCTAAGGTGGGAAGGGCCGCCAGGGTCTTAGAACCCCGCCATCAACCGCGCCTTCAACTCCGCCTCAATATTCCCACCGCTCAGGATCACCACCACCCGCTTTACCTTCGGCAACTCCTCCGCGTGGAACAACGCGGCCGCGAGCGTCACCGCCCCGCTCGGCTCCGGCACCAGGTCTGTCGCCGTGAGCAGGAACCGCGTCGCCGCGAAGATCTCCTCTTCTGTCACCGTCAAGATCCCGTCGACATACTTCAGCACGTGTTCAAAATTCAGCTTGCCCAGCGACTGCGTTCGTAGTCCATCGCCAATCGTGCGCGTCGTCTTTGCCGCCGGCCACTCCACCAGCGTCTTCGTCTCAAAGGATTCCTTCGCATCGCCTGCCAACTCGGGTTCCGCGCCCCAGACCTGCACCCGCGGATCACTCAGCTTGATCGCCGTCGCGACTCCACTCAGCAGCCCGCCACCACTCACCGGCGACAGTACGAGCACCTTACCCGCGCCACCGGCTTCCTCCAACTGCTCCAGAATCTCCAACCCGCACGTTCCTTGCCCCGCAACGATTGCCGCATCGTCATACGGCGGGATGATCGCAAAGCCAAACTCGGCTGCAAGTTCCTCCGCCTTTCGCCTCCTGTCCGAACTCGCATTCCCAACAATCACGATCTCCGCTCCAAGCGCAGCCGTTGCTTCTTTCTTCACCGCGGGAGCATTCTCCGGCATCACGATCACTGCCTTCGCCCCCACCGCACGTGCCGCATACGCCACTCCCTGCGCATGGTTCCCACTTGAATACGTGATGAACCCGCGCTCCACCGCGCTTGGATCCTGCTCCACTATCGACGCGATCATGTTGTACGCCCCGCGCAGCTTGAAGCTGCCAATCGGCTGTTCGCTCTCCGCCTTCACGTAGAGATCAAACGCCGGAGCCGCCATCCTCGCACCTGCAAACTGCTCTGCCGAGATTTGGTGCAATCCCGTCCGCACCACGACGCCCGCGGTCCGCCGTCGCGCCGCCTCAAGCTCATCAACCCCAACCAAATCGCTCATGCAACCAGCTTAGCGCCTCACCTCAGCCGCCTGCATCACCTGCGCGAAGAAGTGGATCAGCCGCCACTCATCCAGCAGCGTAGGCTCGCTGCTCTCAAAATCAATATGCGACATCACCGGGCTGACCAGCACCGCCTTGAGTGACGAGTGCGGCAGCTCCTTCGCCATCCAAAGCGTCTCTGCCGATGGAATAATGTTGTCCGCCTCGCCATGCAACAGGTAGACCGGTACCGTCAGCGTCTCCAGTCGTCCATGCGGAGAGAGCGCCGCGAGCTCACTCCAATGTTTACCGTTCGAAGCCGCCAGCGATGCCTGCGTCTTGGCCGAGTCGGTATCCATCAACTCTGTCGCCTCCGCGCGCTGCGTGGGAGTCAGCGCCTGCATCGTCAGCTTTTCGGCACCCACATCTTCGTACAAATGCGCTCGCAGTACCGTCCGGATTGCCGCAACATCTTTGGCCGGTACAAAGTCTTCGACATACTCATACTCCAGTACTAGCGGCCCATACTCATGCGGCCTAAGCTGCTCTACAGAGCCATTCGGCCTTGTATCGCGCCCGGTCCGATAGTAATTGGCAACCCTGCTCATCGAGTCCTGCGACCCTACTGCAAGTACGAATCTGAATGCATCGACATACTCTGGTCTTCCCGCCGCAACCAGCGCCAGGCCACCCGAGAAACTCAGCCCTGCAACACCCACCGGCCCACCGGTGCGCCCCGCAAACCACCTCGCAGACTCGCCAATCGTCCGCACAGAACTCGCATCGACGTGGTAGTCCTTGATGTCCGGCAGCTCAGGCGTGAGCACCCGGATCCCGCAGCTTGCAATCGAAGTCGCAAACGCTTCCAGCCGCGGCTCATCGATCCCCAGGTGATGCACGCCATGCAGCACAATCAGCGCCGGAGCATTCGTCATGCCAACCGGCACATACTCGCGCGCCCGCACCACCTGCGCCGCTCCGCCTCCCGTCGAAATCGAGAAGCTTATGTCTTTCGTTGTAAGAGGCGCACCCATCGTCGGTGCCACGATTGCCGGTACTGGCTGCCCGCCAAGTATCTTCAGGATCGCTACTGCCTGCAGATGCGACCGCATCGCAGGCCAGCAAGCCAGCTCAAACACCGTCATGCCCGCCAGCAACAAGGCCAGGCATACTACCCGCATTCGCGCTCGGTATATGTGTGTCCGCCCAGCTGGCAGGCCCCGCAGTGTATGCCTGGAACGTCGCAGCGCTCTGCCCAGCTGCTCGAGCGGAGTGCGACGAGATTTATGAGAGATTGGCAAACGGCGCATGGGTTGTGATGAGCATATAGCCTCGTCACAACCCATGTGCGGATCGAAAAACTAAGAGCGCGCCGGGATCAGATCTCCGGGATCAGATCTCCAGGATCACCGGCATGATCAGCGGCCGTCGGCTGGTGCTCTTCTGAATGAACCGCTTCAGATCGTTCCGCACCTTTTCCTTCATCACACCGTAATCCTGCTTTTCTTCCGTGCTCGAACTGTTCAGCGTCTTCTGCACGATGCTTCGTGCTTCGTTGATAACCTGCTCATCATCGACCGCAAAACCGCGCATCACCAACTCCGGAAGCCCTTCAACCTGCCCCGTGCTCTTGTTGATCGCAATAATCGGCAGCAGAATTCCATCTTCAGAAAGATGCTGGCGGTCGCGGATCACAACATCCTCCACCACCTCGATCGAACCACCGGAATCGATACACACGCGGCCGGTTGTCACCTTGCCGTTCTTCACGGCCGTGTTCTTATCCAGCTCGAGAACGTCGCCATCCTCCAGCAGGATCACCTTCTCGACCACGCCCATCGAACCCGCAAGCTCCGCGTGACGCTTCAGGTGACGATAGTCGCCGTGCACCGGGATAAAGAACTTCGGCCTGACCAGGTTGATCATTAGCCGCAGCTCTTCCTGGCTTCCGTGGCCACTCACATGGATCAGCCCAGCCGTACCATCGTCGTGAATCACCTTCGCATCGCGGCGCTCCAGATGGTCGATCATCCGGTAGATCCCTTTTTCATTGCCTGGAATCACCCTGGAACTCAGCAACACCGTGTCGCCCGCATCGATCTTTGCGAACTTATGGTTGTTGACCGCCGCTCGGCTCAGCGCAGACATCGGCTCGCCCTGTGTCCCCGAAATCATGATGCAGACTTTATCCGGAGCCATTTCCTTGATCTGCCCCGGATTGATAATCAATCCCTTCGGTAGATCCAGATATCCCAGGTCCTGCGCAATCTCGGTGGAGTTATCGAGCGACCGCCCGATGATCGCTACCTTGCGGCCATGCGTGTGCGCCAGTTCCATCGCCACGCGAATCCGGTGAATCGACGACGAAAAGCAGCTGAAAAACAGCTTCTTCTTGGTGCTCGCAAAGATCTCATCCAACCGCGGCCTTACCGCTCGCTCGCTTGGCGTGTACCCTGGCCGATCGACGTTGGTTGAGTCCTGCAGCAGCGCCAGGATGCCCGTCTTGCCCAGCTCCGCAAAGGCCTGCAGATCGAACGGCTTGTTGTCTGGCGGCGAAAGATCAATCTTGAAGTCGCCCGTATGCAGCACCACTCCAACCGGCGTATGGATCGCCAGTGCCACGCAGTCCACCAGTGAGTGCGTCACCCGGATCGGCATGATCGAGAACGGCCCCAGCGTAAACCTTCCGCCGGGAATCATCTCGATCAGGTCTGCGTCGTCGAGCAACCGATGCTCTTCGAGCTTGCCCTCGACATACGCCAGCGTGAACTCCGTGCCATAAACCGGAACGTTCAATTCCGACAAGATCCACGGCAGACCACCGATGTGGTCTTCATGCCCATGCGTCAGGATGATCGCTTTCACCTTCGACCGGTTCTCGGTCAGGTAGCTGATGTCCGGAACGACGATGTCGACGCCAAGCAGTTCTTCTTCAGGAAACATCAGGCCAGCGTCGATGACAATGATGTCATCCTGCCAGCGGAGGGCCATGCAGTTCATCCCGAACTCACCAAGGCCCCCAAGGGGAATCATGCGTAATTTATCTTGAGCCATCAACTCTTGAGTTTAGCAGGTAGACCGGCTCCGCCCTCGCTCACATGCCGCATCTTCCGCTCCGCCCGTCCCGCTCTCACTCCAATTACGGTCTTCGTCACGCCAATCAGCATGTAAGCGAACCCGGCCCAGCCGGAAAGGCTTGTTGGCAGCACCATGGCCAGCAGGCAGGACAGTAGCCCGATCCCCGCCGACGCCAGATGATCCAGCATGTAAATCTTCGTCAACTCTCTCTCCAGAGGAGTCAACTCCAGTTCATCTCGCTGTCTCCACCCATTCCAGTAAAGCGCGGTAAACAGCAGGTAGATGGTCGTAAATCCCAACCCGTAGACGACCAGCAACTCCACGCTCTGCCGCCCCGTAAGCTGGTTTGGCGAGACGACACCCGTTAGCTGCCCGATAAACAGGCGAAACAGAAACTTCAGCGGATAGACATAGAACAACACGACGAACAGCAGCGCCGCATTGATCAGAATCGTTCTAGTGTCGGTCAGTCCGAATCGCTCGAAGAAGAAATAATGCGCGTACCAGATCGTCATCAGCAGGACGAAGCTGATTGCAAACGGCAGAAAACCCCGCATCAGGTCATGCAATTCATCGTAGGTCTTCGGCACTTCCAGCGACACCACCAGCAGCGTCAGCGCAAATCCGAACACCACGTCGCTAAAGCCATCGATGCGCGACATCGCGGACCCACGCAAACGAAATCCGTCCCTGCCTGTATGTACGTGAGAATCAACCGCCATCGTTGAGCCAGCCTATCGCAGCAAATCTTCTAATGCCAGAGACAACTCCGTCTTCTCGTCGCGATACTTTACAATTACCGGCGTATACACGTTCAGCCCCCACTCCGCGCCCTTCCCCTTTGTAATCGCACGCGACCCAGCCACCACCACCGCATTCTCCGGGATGATCAGCGGCATCTCCGCCGTCGCCTTCAGAACTGTTCCGTTCACTAAGTCATAAACCGGCGTCCCGCGAGTCAGCACTGTTCCAGCAGCCAGCACCGCCTTTCTGCGCACGATCGTGCCTTCATACACACCGGTATTCCCGCCCACGAGCACGTCGTCCTCGATGATCACCGGGCTCGCGCCCACCGGCTCCAGCACGCCGCCAATCTGGGCTGCTGCTGAAAGATGAACCCGTTTCCCAATCTGAGCGCAACTTCCCACCAGCGCATGCGAATCAATCATGGTCCCCTCATCCACAAATGCCCCGACATTCACATACGCCGGCGGCATCACCACCACACCCTTCGCGAGATAGGCACCAGCGCGGACACTCGAACCACCGGGGACGATGCGAACGCCATTCGCAGCTGCAAACCGCCGCGCCGGGTACGTTCCCTTATCGACAAACGAAAGCCCACCCTCAGACCCCATCGCCACCATCTGCCCAAGCCGGAATCCCAGCAGAATCCCACGCTTCACCCACGCATTAACCCGCCACCCGGTCAGGCTCGACTCGTCAGGCTCAGCCGCCCGCAGCGTTCCCGCTTCAAGCGCCGTGCGCAAATCAAGAAATGCCGCCATTGCGTCGTCATCGCCAACTGCATCCGTGCCCATCGCAAAGTACTTCTCGATCGTCGCTTCAAGTGACAAAATTCTCTCCAATAATCATAAGACTGCTATGTCGATATCTCGGCGTCTAAGTCAATTTTTCGATGAAGCCTGGATGTTTTGCCTAAGGGCACGGCTTTAGCCGTGCAACGAGATTAACTGGGGAGCGCGGCTTCAGCCGCTGAGATACGGTTCCCCCTAAAACATTCGCAAATCTTCACCCGTCGGCGGAGCTCCCACCAGCAATCCCAACTCCCCCGCCATTCGCTCCAGCACCCGGTGCGTAGCCGGCGAAACCGGCACCATCGGCAGCCGCAGCGTATCGTCGATCTTTCCCATAAGCGCCAGCACCCGCTTCACCGGGGCCGGACTGGGCTCCAAAAAATTCGCAGCCATCAGCCTCGCATAGTGCCGGTTGATCCTCCGCGCCGACGGCCAATCATTTTCCATCGCTGCCCCGACCAGCGCCGCCATCTGGCCTGGAATCTCATTCGACGCCACCGAAATCAGCCCGCATCCGCCCAGCGCTATCACCGGCAAAGCCATGTAATCATCGCCGGCAAACACGGCAAAACTCCGCGGCAGGATATTCACCAGCTCCGTAATCTGCGCGATGTTTCCGCTCGATTCCTTGATGCCGATGATGTTCTTTTCTTCACTCAGCCGCAGCACCGTCGCCGGTTCAAGATTTGTCGCTGTTCGTGACGGAATGTTGTAGAGCAGGACCGGCAGGTCCACTGCCCGCGCAATTGCCCGGAAGTGCTGATACTGTCCTTCCTGCGCCGGCCGATTGTAATAAGGATTGGCCGTCAGAATGCCGTCCAGTCCTCGCACCCCTGCCAACCGCTGCGCCCGAGTCACTGCCTCCGCGGTCGAGTTATGCGTGCAGCCCGCAAATACCGGTACCCGTCCAGCCGCCGCCCCGACCACAACTTCCACCACCCGCAGCCACTCATGCTCGCTCAGTGCGGACGCCTCGCCTGTCGTCCCGCACGGCACCAGAAAGCCAATGCCTTCTTCAATCTGCCAGTTCACCAGTGCGCTTAGAGCAGATTCGTCGACACTCCCATCCTTTCGAAAAGGAGTTACGAGAGCAGTGCCACAACCCATCAAATTCATAATCTTCGCAGTCTATCCCTTTTGTATGTGAAGCGAAGCGGTATACCCGTCAGGAAGCGAAGCGGTATACCCGTTAGGAAGACCGCCGCACGAGCAGGGCGCCCGTCCCGCAGGGCAGTGTCTAAACCCACTCTCCGCTTCGCATCAACGGCTCAGCTGTTCCGTTCTTCGCGATTCCATCCACATCCATCGTTCCCGACCCAATCATCCAGTCCACATGGATCAAGCTCGAGTTCGCTCCCAGCGCCGTCAACTCATCTGAACTCATCTTCTCGCCGCCAATCAGGCATGTCGCATAAGCCTGTCCAAGCGCAATATGGCTCGCTGCATTCTCGTCAAACAGCGTGTTCCAGAACAACACTCCGCTTTGCGAAATGGGAGAGGAATGCGGCACCAGGGCCACCTCGCCAAGCCTTCTCGCGCCATCATCTGTCGAAATCAACCGGTTCAGCACATCTTCACCGGCCGTTGCTGTCGCCGAAGTGATCCTGCCACCTTCGAATCTGCAGGTAATGTTCTCGATCAATGTTCCCTGGTGCGACAAGGGCTTCGACGCCCGCACAAACCCATCCACCCGATCTTTATGCGGCGTGGTAAAGCACTCCTCGGTCGGAATGTTTGGATTGCAGAAGACTCCATTCCCCGCTTCGCCACCACCGCCTGCCCAAAGATGATCGTCCGCGAGTCCGACAGTCAAGTCCGTGGTCACTGAGCCGGCCCCATCCTTTGCCTTGAACCGCAATGCGTAAAACCGCTTTTCATTCAACAGGTCAACCCGCTTCTTCAAACTTTGCCCATGCCGCTTCCACTCTGCAACCGGATCGCCCCCCGTCACCCGCGAAGCCAGGAAGATTGCATCCCACAACCTGGCAACCGCGACATCAACATCCTCGCCAGGGAAGACCAGCTTCGCCCACTCCGGTGTAGCCGCCGCAACAATCGACCAGTTGATCGCATGCTTCGTAATCAACTCCATCGCCGGCTTGCCTGCCTTCGAAGCCGCAATGTTCGCCCTTGAAATTTTTGCCGGATCTTCCTTTGCCAGCAGCGCAGGATTTGCTCCAGCAATTGCCAGCCTCGCCGCACCACTGCGGAACGCCGCCGCCATGGCATCGGCCATCCACTGCGCCGCGTGGTCGAAGCTCGCATCGTCCGCATACTTATAACGCGCCAGCACTGACGGATCGTCACCATAGAAGCTCGTCACCAGCAGCGCTCCAGCTTTATACGCATGTTCCGTAATGCGCCGCACCAGCGGCAGCGCTTCCAACGGGGCCGAGATTAGCAACTCCTGCCCAGCCCGCAGGTTCAACCCCACTCGCACCGCGACTTCGGCAAAACGGTCAAGTTTTTCTTCAAACGAGAGGGATGCAAACTCAGTTGAGGCGGGGGAGGAAATTGGAAGAACTGCAGAAGCGCTCATGCCTTAAAACTAGGCGGCACCGCACCGAAACGCAAGTTCACCCAATGTGCCGACCTAAAGCTCCGTATAGACCGCATGGAAGTCGAAGCAGCCGGTCCGCGTCGACAACCACTCTGCCGCCCGTACCGCGCCCTCTGCAAACCCGCGCCGCGAAAACGATTCATGTGTGATCGTCAGCGTATCCGCCTCGCTTCGCGCTACCAGAACATGCATCCCTGCCGCATCGCCCTCGCGTTTCGACTCAATCGCAATCTCTTCAAGGTCCGCTGCCTCTTCAACAACCTCACCCAGCGTGATCGCCGTTCCCGAAGGTGCATCGAGCTTGCCTGTGTGGTGCGTCTCGCTGATTGAAAACGTATAGCCCGCATTCTTCAGCGCGCCACCCATCTTTTCCGCCAGTTCCAACATCACCTGTACGCCGATCGAGTAATTCGTCCCATACATCAGCCCTGCATTCTTGCGATCAGCCAGACCACGCATGTCGTTAAGCTTCGCGTACCAGCCTGTTGTGCCAATCACCATCTTTGCGCCCGTCGCCAGGCACGCCCGCATGTTCTGGACCACCGCCTCTGGTGTCGTAAAGTCGATTACCACGTCGAATCCCGCTACAAACGGCGGCGTCAACGCCATTGCGTTGCGGTTCTCCCTTGCATCAAGCACATGCACACCGTGTCCGCGTTCATGCGCGATCTCCGCAACCAGTTTGCCCGTCTTCCCATGTCCTAAAATCAGAATCCGCATCGAGCTACCTCTCCCAACTGCAACCTACAGCGAAACCACCGCGCGCCGCGCCGTCACGTCAAAGACCGTCTCATCCACATCCGTAAAAAAAACCCGATGCAGCGAGCGGATTGCCTCTTCGACATCTTCCTCATCGATCATGAAGCTCATATTGATCTCGCTTGCACCCTGCGAGATCATCCGTACGTTCACATGGCTGATCGCCGAAAAAACCCGCCCTGCGATGCCGTTATGGCCGCGGATGTCTTCGCCGACCATGCACACCAGCGCCTTGTTTCCCTCAAGCTTCACGTCCGCAATCTTTGCCAGCTCCGCGCAAATCTCCGGCAGCCGCTGGTTTGAATCGACAGTCAGCGAGATACTTACCTCGCTGGTTGAAACCATATCGATCGCGCACTGATACTTATCGAAGACATCGAACACTGCCTTCAGATATCCGTGCGACATCAGCATCCGGCTGGCCACCACATCGATGATCGTCAACCGCTTTTTCGCCGCGATGCTCTTGAACGGACTCGCGCAGGGCGGCGCCATCGCTGTAATCTTCGTGCCTTCGTTCTCTGCATTGCGCGAGTTCAACACCCACACCGGAATGCTCTTCTGCACCGCCGGCAGAATCGTAGCTGGATGCAGCACCTTTGCTCCGAAGTAGGCAAGCTCCGCCGCCTCCTCAAAGCTGATCGTCCTCACTCGCAACGCATCTGCGCAGATCCTCGGATCGGTCGTCATGATGCCATTCACGTCAGTCCAGATCTCGATCGCGCCAGCATGCAATCCACCACCCACCAGTGCCGCCGTATAGTCGCTTCCGCCGCGCCCCAGGGTCGTAGTGATCCCCTTCTCGTTCGATCCAATAAACCCGCCCATCACCGGCGTCTGTCCAGCCAGCACCAGCGGCAATACCAGCTCTGCCAGCTTCGCCTCGATCGCCGCTTCCTGCGGAACACCCTTGCCATACGTGCTGTCCGTAATGATGCAGCTCCGCGCATCCACATGCACACCAGCGATTCCATGCTGATCGAACGCTTCGGCAACAATCCTGCTCGAGAGCCGTTCGCCAAAACTCACCACCAGGTCAGCGGTTCGTGGCGTCAACTCACCCACCGCAGCAATCCCGCGCAGCAAATCATCCAGGGCATCGAACTCCGAATCAATCGTTGGCCGGAGTCTCAAGAACCGCTCGCTCTCCAATAGCTTGATCGCCGTGTCGATATGCCGTGTCCGCAGCCGTTCGCTGATCGCCAGGGCGCCAATGCGATCACCCCGCCCCGCAGCCGAGCCGCTCGCAATCATCAGGTCGGTCACCTTCGCCATCGCCGACACCACTACGACCGCATTGAGCCCCTTGTTCCGTCGCCCCGCAACGATCGCCGCTGTTCGCTGCATTGCGACAGCGTCTTCAACCGACGTCCCGCCGAACTTCATTACCACTAGGCTTTCGCGCGCGCTGCTCATGCCCGCACCGCCGGAGCTGAGACGCCACTCCTTACCGGCTTCAACTTACCCAGCCGCGCCAGTACCTCCGCGTTCAGCACCGCTGCACCCGCAGCTCCTCGAATGGTGTTGTGCGATAAAACCACGAACTTCCAATCTAGTAGAGGACACTCACGCAGCCTTCCGACCGTCGCCGACATCCCATTTCCGCGCATCCGGTCCAGACGGGGCTGCGGCCGGTCCGCCGCATCCTCATACTGCACTGGCTCGTCCGGTGCAGTCGGCAGATGCTGCCCATGCAGCGGGTTGAACTCACGCCACGCCGCAAGAATTTCCTCGCGCGTCGCCTTCTTCTCGAACTTGATGCTGACGCACTCAGTATGTCCGTCTTCAACCGCCACTCTATTGCAATGCGCACTCACCTTCGCATCCAGCATCTCTACAGCGTTGCCGCGCAACCTCCCCAGCAGCTTTGCGACCTCCTCCTGCAGCTTCTCTTCTTCGTTCTTGATAAACGGAATCACATTGCCCAGAATGTCCAGCGAGGGCACACCGGGGTATCCGGCACCACTCACTGCCTGCATCGTGCTCACGAAGATGCTGTCAATCCCGAATCGCTCTTCAAGCGGCTTCAGCGCCAGCACCAGCCCGATCGCCGAGCAGTTTGGATTCGTCACGATGTACCCGCCTGACTGTCTGCGCCAGCTCTGCTGCTCAATCATGTCGAGATGATCGCCATTCACCTCCGGCACGACCAGGGGCACATCGGCAGTCATCCGGAACGCACTCGAGTTCGAGATCACGGCGCAGCCCGCAGCCGCAAACTTCGGTTCCAGTTCCTTTGCAATGTCCGAATCCAGCGCCGCAAAGATAATGTGTGGCAACTCGCCCGTTGCGCCTTCGGGCACATTCGGTTGCACCATCATCGCGGCTATGTCCTTCGGCAAAGGTGTGTCGAGCTTCCACTTACATGCTTCGCCATACGTCTTGCCCGCGCTGCGATCGCTCGCCGCAAGCCACGTGATGTTGAACCAGGGGTGATTCGTCAGCAGTTGGATGAATCTCTGGCCAACCATTCCGGTCGCGCCCAGTATGCCCACATTCCTACGTTCCATGATGCTATCAAGGATAGCGCGCCCCGCCCCGGCACGCCATCCTTGGGCTTACGCGAAAGTGCCATTTCAGCTATACATCATTGCGTCGCCGGCCACGCCGCACGTAAGTCCGGCCACCTGTTCCGCCCCACACGCAAAGTGCAACGATGAGATGAATCAAAAACCATAGGCTAAGCCCTTGGTCGCGATAGATCAGAACCAAGATCAGCACTCGAGGTAGAACCAACGCTACGATCGGCGCGATGATGTTGTCCAGTTGAAACCGCGCCAGATCATGCTGAAACCATGCAATGAGCAGCGAAATACGCGGGAGAAAAAGTGAGAACACCAGGAACCACAATGGAAGCGCGTGGATCGCAAGAGACTGAAGCGTAAGCCGATCAGACATAGGCGTGCAGACCTTTCACTATCTAAGAGCGAAACGAAATCTTTGTCATGCAAGGGAAACTGCGTTCAAGCTTTCTGCAGAATCTCATGTTCTGTCAAACCATATAGCCGGCATCAGGGATGATCGCCGTCTATCTACATTCTTTGCTCAACACTCACCGCAGCAGCAATGCTCCCGTTTATCGCAGCATCGATGTCGAACGGGTCGCCACCACTTCGCCTCTACTTCGCCACAAACGTAAATTTAGCTTCCGTCGTTCCCAGGGCTTTTACCGACACCTTCATCGTCTGCTCGCCCAGCTTCTCATGCACCGCCGCCAACGTGTAATCCCCCTCGGGCAGTCCTTTTAGCGAGAACGTTCCATCCTCGCCGGTTACTGCGAAGAACGGCGTCTCGCTGACATTGATAAACGCGTTCATCCATGGATGGTTGTTACACCGCACTGGAATCATTGTCTCCGCCTGGTTGAACTGCTTCGTTTGCGGTGCTCCCTTTGGCGACTGCGAAATATCAATCGATTCGCTCCCCACTGCCGTCGGCATGGTGTGGATGTTATGCATCGTGATATCAGAATTGCGAAATTCCACGGATTGTCCCTTCATCAGCGCAATCACATGGGGTGTGTACCGGCAGCCTTTCTGGTCCATCACAACAGCCGGCCCCACGACCGCCGGCACCGAAAAGGCTGCCTTCGGCCCGTCCTTTACATACACGAACACGTTTGCCAGATCGCCGCCATGCACCGCAAACTGCTCTGACATATTGTTATCGCCACCCGCGCTCATCCCACACGCCGGGTCCATCGTCATATCGATCTTGACCGGCGCTGGTGGCTTGCCGTTGAACTTCACTGTCCCCGAAGCCGCTCCAAGGGAGTTCGCCGGCAACGGAGTTGCTGCCGGCTGTGCAACCGAGGCCGCGGCAGGGCTCGCACTCTCTTCCGCCGGCTTTGCCTTACATCCCGCAACTCCCAAAACCACAACCATCGCCGCAACAAAAACTTTGCCCTGCTTCATTATTTTCTCCACGTCCCTAAGAAACCCCGTCATCCTGAGCGGAGTCCGTTGCGCTTTGCGGTGGATGCAGTTGAAGGATCCCGACGCTGCTCACATCGATACAACCGCTAGGACCTTTCAGCCATCGTCCTCGCATTTCTAAAGAGCCGCCACAACAGCCTCCGCAAACGCCTTTGTTCCACTCGTCCCGCCAACGTCCTTCGTCAGCGTCTTGCCTTCCGTGTAGACAGTCTCAAGCGCCTTCTGCACCAGGTCAGCCGTAGCCGCCTCATCGATATGCCGCAACATCAGCACGGCAGACTGCAGCAGCGCCGTCGGGTTCGCCATGTCCTTGCCCGCAATATCTGGAGCCGATCCATGCACCGCCTCGAAGATCGCGCAATCCAATCCAAGGTTCGCCCCGGGTACCAGCCCCAGCCCGCCTACAAAGGCCGAGCACAGGTCGGACAGAATATCCCCATACAGGTTCTCCGTAAGAATCACATCGTACTGGTAAGGATTCAGCACCAACTGCATGCACGTGTTGTCGACGATATGCTCCGCATACGTCACTTCCGGAAAACCTTCGGCGACCTTCCGCGCACAATCCAGGAACAAACCATCCGTAAGCTTCATGATGTTCGCTTTGTGGATCGCGTGGACCTTCTTCCGGCCAAACTTCCGCGCATACTCAAACGCAAACTTCGAGATCCGTGTTGAACCCTTCTCCGTAATGATCTTCAATGACTGCGCCACTCCCGGCACAATCATCAGCTCGAGCCCAGCGTACAGATCTTCAGTATTCTCGCGGACAATGATCAAGTCCACACCGGGATAATTCGTCTTCAAGCCCGGCAGATTCTTGATCGGCCTGAAGTTGGTAAACAAGTCAAATTTCTTGCGCAGCGTCACGTTGATCGACGAAAATCCGCCCCCGATGGGTGTCGTCACCGGCCCCTTCAGCGCAACCTTGTTCTGCTCGATCGATTCATACAGCGCCTTCGGAATGTACTCGCCGGTCTGCGCAAACGCATCCGCGCCGGCTGCAAACTTATGCCAGTCGAAGCTCACACCCGTCGCAGATCCTGCAGCCTCAAGAATCTTTACTGCCGCTCCGGCAACCTCCGGCCCAATACCATCGCCCGGAATCAAAGTAATCTTGTGCTTCCGCTTCGCTTCACTCGCCATCATCTCGTCTCCTGAACGCGCATGCTCATTCCTGAACGCGCATGAATCATTGTTTGTCATTCCCAAAGGAATCTGCGGTTACCTCTTGCCGTTGCCTGTCCTTCCTACAAAGCAACGACCACTACTTCCGCTTCGACTCTTTCCCACCCAGCAACTCTTCCAGCTCCGCCTTGAACTCCCTGACGTCCTTGAAGTCCCGATACACACTGGCGAACCGAATATACGCAACCGTATCGATCTCCTTCAATCGCGTCATAATCAACTCACCCACTTCACTCGTCGATCGCTCGCGCTCTGGCGAATCCACCACAAACGCCTCGGTCAGATCGACGATCTCCTCGAGACTTACACCCGCAATCGGACGCTTCTCGCACGCATGCAGAAGTCCGCTCAGCACCTTCTGCCGGTCAAACTTCTCCCGGCGGCCGTCCTTCTTCACCACCATGTAGGGGATCTCGTCGATGCGCTCGTACGTCGTAAAGCGCTTGTTGCATCCTTCACATTCGCGCCGCCGGCGAATCGAATCCGCCTCTTTACTCTCGCGCGAATCTACAACTCGGTCCTGGGCAAATCCACAATAGGGGCATCTCATCGAATCTCTTGATTCTAGCAGCGCCATCGCGTACCGACTCAGTGTGAGACTGATCCCGAAGTCTCCGCCTCAGCGGCCGCGCCGCTCTCTTCCGCCACCTTCTTCAAACTCACCCGCTCGATCTGCGAGAACAAGAACCCCGCTGGCAGAATGCTCAACGACAACACCCCAAGCAGCAGCGCCCCGCACGCCGTCGATGACTCCACCGGCGCTCCATAGAACGTCCGCATCGCCGTCGCCGTCACACCGATCTGCGTAAACCATCCCACGATCGGCAGCTGCAGCAGGGAACCGCCAATGCTCGCACCCATCAACAGCATTGTCTGCGAATAGCTGATCGTCGCCAGCTCCGGCGTATCTACAAATCCATGTAGCGTCTCCATGTACGCCATGCCGATCCCTGCCCACATCACCAGTGAAATTACCAGCACGATCGCAAACTCTTTGAAGGACGAGAGTGCATTCAGCCCATCGCGAAAATCCACGATCTTCTGGCTGATGCTCTCCGCCGCGCCCTTCGAAACATGTCCTAAAACGCTTCTGCAGAACGCGGCCACTGCCCCGCCCGAGGCCCTTACCACCAGCGCAAACACCGCGAGGAACAGCGTCCCGGCCAGGCTGTACATGCCCGCCTTCACAAAGATCTCATGGTGCGGCAGACCCTTCGGCGTAAACGCCAGAGCACTCGAGAAGATGATCGCTGCCGAACCCAGGTCGAACATCCGTTCGATCGTATAGACCGCAATCTGCGAGCTCAGCGAAAGCTCGACCCTCTTGGCAATCAGGTAAGGCCGTGTCAGGTCAGCGAGCCGCCCAAACAATCCTACCGCGGTGAATCCGATGAATTGCGATCCCACGGTCGAAAACATACCAATCTTTTTCGAAGGCGCAACCAGGACCGCCCACCGGGCCGCTCGCATCCAGTACGTCGCATATACCAGCGCTACCGCAAGCGCAACGGGCTTCCAGTTCACATGCTTCAATTGCGACCAGAAGATTGACCAGTCAAAGTGGATCCGGTCACGAAAGATCAGCACTACCAGCACCAGGATGATCAGCGCAGCCAACCATCCGATCCCACCTCGCTTCTTCATGATTCCTTTTCCCTTTGTGTGCCGATATTCTGATCGCGAAAAGCGCGGATTGTTTTCTGGACTGTCTCAAACCAGCAGTTCTGGAGGTTGTTCCTAGCGAAGTCCCGCAATCTGGTTCTTGTTCAGCGCCGCTGCCTGCACCTTCCGCTGGTTGAACTCGCGAATCACCCGCGCCACGTACGCCCGCGTCTCCCGATACGGAGGTACACCGTGGTACTTGTCCACCGCACCCGGCCCGGCGTTGTACGCCGCCAGCGCAAACGCCGCATTGTCGTGGTAACGCACCAGTAGTTGATCGAGATACGCCGTGCCGCCCGCAATGTTCTGCTCTGGCCGGAACGCATCGCTTACACCCATGTCGCTTGCCGTACCTGGCATCAACTGCATCAATCCCTGCGCGCCCGTCCTTGAGACCGCACGCACGTTGCCGCCACTTTCAGCTTTCACCACCGAAGCCAGCAGATCTTCATCGATATGGTGCTGCGTCCCTGCCTTTGCCAGCATTGTGTGCATCTCTGCACTTGTTAGAGCTGTCGAGCCTTTCTGCTCCACACTTACCCGCTTCAACTCAGTGATGGGATCCGGAAATGCTTCCACCCCAATCACCGCATCTGAAGCCACATCGATATAGCTCGCTTCCACACCCGGCTCGCCAGCGCCGCCAGCAGTAGGCAGCATAAACAATCTCACCTTGCCGCCGTCAATCGCCTCCTGCCGCGCGCAGTCAATCTCGAAACCGTTGCGCAGTGTCACATGCTGCGCCGAATACGCCGCGCAGGGGAGTGCAATGGTCGCCAGCAGAATGGCCAGCTTGCGTTTTGTTGCCGGAAACTTCACGTTCACAGGCTACCACTCAGGACCTGCGCTTCGTACTCATCTTCCGTCCGCTGCAACGAAAGTACCGCCTCAATCGCCTCCGCAACGCCATCCCGAAGATGGTGACCGCCGATGGTCCATCCCTTTGCCACGGCTATCTCTTTCAGGTCCACGGGAGCGTTCTCCATGACCACCGGCCGCCCCGCAATCTCGAGCATCGAGAGATCGTTCCAGTTGTCCCCGATCGCCATCAGCCCGCCAATCGGGTCGCCCACATCGATCCCGATCGACTCCGCCAGCCTCACCAGCGCCGAACCCTTCGAGCAGCCCGCCGGCAAAATATCCAGGAGGCTCAGGTCTCGCTCCGGATACTCGGTACGACTCAGCGTTACCTCCGCGCCTTCCATCTGCTCCACCGCCGTTACGCCAACCACGAACACCTTTGCATGCTCCGCCAGCCGAGCCTGCGCTCGCCGCATCCGCTCAATATTGCCGCAAAGCATCATCTGGATGGGCGCCACCTCGCCCTCCTGCAGCGCCTTCTCAATCGGCACCACGCGCGCGATATAGGCCGCGTTCGCCTCCATCCACTTGCCGATGCTGCTGTGCAGGTCTTCCAGCTCTTCAACCACCAACGCCCCGCGCGCATCCTCGCCATCCGGCTGCACCATGTCGAACGTGATCACCATCGCGTTGCGAAACTCGTCCAGATGGTGGCACAACCACATCGCCGTTGCACGCGGCAGATAGCTTCGGTCGATCAGCCGCGAACCCACCGTCCGCGTCACCGTTCCGTTTGAGCTCACCAGCACGCACTCATCCGCCAGCCCCAGCCCCCGCAGCACACGCATTGCATACGAGTGCCGTCTGCCCGTGGCGATCACCACTTCAATTCCAGCCGCGATTGCCGCCTGTACCGCCGCAACGTTTCGCGCGCTCACCTTGCCTTCAGCCCCGATCAACGTGCCATCCATATCGATCGCAATCATCTTCGGAAGACCGTCTTCTGATTCAGTAGTGTTCACCTGTAAATTCTCTCACCCGTCTTCCACAAAGGTTGTAAGCGCAGCATAATGATGCATTTACGGGAAATTCACTCGACATTCACAGCTTATCGCGAGACCATCTAGCTAGGCTTCACAAAGGCTGACTTATGTTTCACAAAAATGTTGCAGACTCCCTCCGGAGTCTTTCCACCGCTACCGTAATCGGTCCCCAACCGTCCTCTGAGTTCGTAATACCCACCGGCCCACGTCTTGTCCTGCTTCCCGCGGGCGGAGACGGAAGCCCTCAGCAGACCTCTTCCGCGCTCATCGAATTCATCACCATCTCTTCGCATCGCTGCTCGGGCTTCTTTGCCGAGGCGGCCGTGCTCGTCCTCGTGCTGGCCCTGCTCGACAGGTTCATGCTCAAGGGCCGTATGGAGATCGGCTGGGTCCTCAGCGCCTTCACCATCAGCCTTATCCTTCTCTCCGCCAGCATCGCGACCGAGTTCACCGCCCGCCGCTGGCTCAAAGCCCATTAGCAGGTGCAATCGTGAACCATAAGCAACGGCCTTCGCGACCGTGGGCAGTTCCGCGCCTGAATCACAAATTCAAGGGTCTCGAACTACAGGCCACTGCATCTGTTGATGACGCCAGGTAAGTTACGCTTGGAATCCGACATCCCAGAACGAATCAGAAGAGGAACTAGGGTGCATCCTCTACCGGGTTGATCGTGAATCCGTTCTGTCCCGGGCTGAAGTAGCGTCTCCGCATCCAGAAGGCAACGTTGACCAATCCAATCAGGGCCGGCACCTCGATCAAAGGTCCGACGACGCCGACGAACGCCTCACCCGAGTTCAGGCCAAACACCGCCACGGCTACCGCAATTGCCAGCTCAAAGTTGTTCCCTGCTGCCGTAAAGGAGAGGGTTGCCGATTGTGCGTAGTCGGCACCGAGTTTCTTGCCCATCCAGAAGCTCACCAGGAACATGACGAGGAAGTACACCACCAGCGGGACCGCGATGCGCACCACGTCCAGTGGAAGCCTCACGATCAGGTCCCCCTTGAGTGAGAACATGACCAGGATTGTGAACAGCAAAGCGATTAGCGTGAACGGGCTGATGCGCGGCACGAACTCAGTGCGGTACCACTGCTCTCCCTTGGTGCGCACCAGGGTGAAGCGGGTCAGGAACCCAGCCACGAAGGGAACACCCAGGTAGAGTCCGACGCTCTTCGCGATACTGGCGATTCCAATTGGGACGACGCTTCCCTGAAGGCCAAACCACTTCGGCAACACGGTGAGGAACACCCATGCGTAAAGGCTGTAGAACAAAACCTGAAAGACACTGTTGATGGCGACCAGACCGGCAACGTAGTCCGTGTCCCCTTCGGCCAGCTCATTCCAGACCAGCACCATTGCGATACATCGGGCAATGCCGATCAGGATCAGCCCGCGCATGTAGGCCGGTTCGCCACGCAGGAAGATGACAGCCAGCAGGAACATCAGAACCGGCCCGATGAGCCAGTTCTGCACGAGAGAAAGCCCTAGAATGCGTTTGTTGCGGAAAACCTCTCCCAGCTTTTCGTACCGTACTTTCGCGAGCGGCGGGAACATCATGACGATGAGTCCGATGGCGATAGGGATGTTGGTGGTGCCGCTCTGGAAGCGGTTCACCAGTCCAGCGGTTGCCGGGATGAAGTGTCCAACGGCCACGCCAATGGCCATGGCAAGAAATATCCAGAGCGTAAGAAAGCGATCCAGGAATGAGAGCTTTTTGCGGGCCGCTGGTGCGCAGTTTCGTCCTTCGGTACTGAATGCGGTAGACATCAGCAGACCTCACAGGAAGCAGCTACCGGTGCTGGTAAGGGAGCACCGTCCAGCGAAGCGTATTTCGAGGGTGCACAGCAGGCTTTAGTCAGGCGGGCGCGGTCTGCCTGCATCTGCTTTTCTTCTCGAAGCCACTCCAATGTTTGCCTTAGAACTTGCGTTGCTCCGATGTGCGGAGGCATCACGATGCGGTAGTGCATCCACTTGCCTTCCCGCCGCGGCAGCACGATCCCCGCGCTGCGGAGATAAGCAAGATGCCTGGAAATCTTTGGCTGCGGGCCGCCCAGAATCTCCACGAAATAGCACACGCAGACCTCCTGGTCGCCGATGAGGTTCAAGAGCCGAAGGCGGGTGTTGTCTCCTAACGCCTGAAAGAACCGCTCCACGTTGTATGCCTGCTTTCCTGCCATAGCTATGTATACGCGTTGACGTATACGAAAGCAACACATATAGTCGCTTCAGCGTATGTGAGGAGGCTTTATGTCGGAACTGCTGCTGGATTCTGTCAAATCGAAGTATGGTGCCGTTGCGGAGAGCACCCTTTCCACCAACCACGCGGGCGTCAAAGCCGTGGCGGAAGCGTTCGGCTACAGCCCTGAAGAACTGACCTCGATTCCGGCCGAGGCCAACATGGGGTTGTCCTGCGGCAACCCTACGGCTACGGCCAACCTTCGCCCGGGCGAGATTGTCGTCGATCTCGGGTCCGGCGGCGGTTTAGACGTGTTCCTGTCTTCCAGGCAGGTCAAGCCGACCGGTAGGGCCATTGGCATCGACATGACCCCTTCCATGATCGAGCGGGCCAAGGCCAATGCCGAGAAGGGCGGCTACAGCAACGTGGAGTTCCACCTTGCTCAGATCGACAGCCTCCCGCTTCCCGATGAATCCGTGGATTGCGTCATCTCCAATTGCGTCATCAATCTCGCACCGGACAAGCCCGCTGTGTTCCGCGAGATTGCCCGAGTCCTGAAGCCCGGTGGACGGCTCGCGGT